>NZ_JAQBOW010000005.1 GCF_028287845.1 Mucilaginibacter sp. | reverse complement strand
AATGTTTTTTAGGATATTCCAGGTATAGGTGGTTAAATACAGCCAATAAACTGTTTAAATACCCAATTGAGGTGCGCAAGTTGCTAAGTACTCTTTTGCAAATATCACCCAATTATCGCCATAAACTGATAGCAATGGGAATGCGCAGCGATAATATAGAATCTCTGTACGCGCTTATGCTTGGTGGTTTGGAGTATTCATGGTTAAAACAACCAGAACTTGGATTGGATGTGCCTTTTATGAATACTTTTTCATCATCAGGAAGGAGCTTTTTACAAAGAATGTCGGCCTTTGATGTTAAAACATATCTTAACGGCGATATAAATACCAAAGTCGACCGAGCCTCTATGGCATTTTCTTTAGAAGCAAGGGCACCACTGATGGATTATAGGGTTGTATCATTTGCACAACACCTTCCCGATAGTTATAAATTTAATAAAGGAGTTCAAAAACGAATTTTGAAAGATATCCTTTATGAACATGTTCCAAGGCATTTTTTTGACAGACCAAAGGCAGGTTTTACTATTCCGCTGCGCCATTGGTTCAGGCACGAATTAAAAGATTATGTTCTGGATCATTTATCTCCTGACAACCTAAAGAATATACCGGGAGTTGACCCGCCTAAAGCATTACAGATGATAAACGAACACATGAATGGTAAATGGAACAGGTTTCCGCAAATATGGAAATTACTGGTGCTTACACAGTGGCTCGAAAATCAAAAGATAAATACAACTTCTACTATCCAAATGGTAATATAAAACTCATCAATTATGATACAGATAAAGAGCACGGTATTGAATTTTATGCCATTTAATGTGATTTGGTTCTCAGGGAGACCCAGTACATGGAATTGCATGCTTAACTACTATAAACAGAGCAATTATTGTGGCCCGGTAGCAGGATACTACAGAGAGTCGTTTTTTACCAAGATCATAGATTTAAATACCGAAATATCGGCTTTTACAGCAGGGTTTGACCGGGATACAGTTTATGAAATAAGACGGGCCTTAAAAGATGGCGTTACAACTTCGGTTGAAACCAACCTGGCATATTTTATTGAGTTTTACAATTTGTTTGCCCCAACAAAACGGCTTGCCAAACTTAATTCAACTATTTATAAATACGGATCTCGTATTATTATTACAAAGGCAACGTATAACGAAGAGGATATTGTGATGCATGCTTACCTGGTTGATGATGGTTTAAAAAGAGTGAGGTTATTACATTCCGCATCTCTTTTTCGGATCGAAAAGGATACACGAGCAAAAGCGGTTGCGGGCAGGGCAAATAGGTTACTGCATTTTAATGATATGTGCCTTTTTAAGCAACAGGGTTATCAAACCTATGATTTGGGAGGTTATGCCATCGGCACAAAAGATGAAGTGCTTTTAAAGATCAATCAATTTAAAGACAGCTTTGGCGGAAAACTGGTTCAGGAAAGTGATTATTTACCTGTAGCCGCAAAAATCCATGCTTTTTTTCATAGAATTTTTAAGGCATGAAATCTTTAAAAGCAGTTATCCGGCTATTTAACAAATTGTTTGCTTATGACAAGTGGAACATAGGTTATTTAAGCCAAACACCCGAAGATTTTATTCAATCTGGAAAACTAGATGGTAAAATAACATGGTTGCCCGAAGATAGGGTAGATTATGCAGCTGATCCATTCCCCGTACTGATTAATGGCCGTATGCATTTGTATTATGAGGAGTTGAATTTTTGGAAAGGAAAAGGTGAATTAATGATGCTTGATAGCATGACTTTTAAAAATAAGAAAAAGATATCAGCTCTATATAACTATCGCGTTCATCTTTCTTATCCGCACGTTTTTTCCATTAAAAACAAAACATACTGCATACCCGAATCGGCCGAAGCAAATGAGGTTGTTTTATACCAGGTAGGTACTGATGAGCCACAGAAACTTAAAAAGCTAAATGTATTACTAAAAGGAAGAGCGTTTGTAGATAGCTCTATCATACATCACAATAACAATTATTGGTTATTCACCAGTAAATCAAATAAGAATGACCTGCTTTATATTTTTTACGCTGATAGTTTATCGGGCAGGTTTAAGGCACATGAACAAAATCCTATAAAAGTTGCTTCAAATATGAGCCGGTCGGCAGGACGTTTGTTTTTTGCAAATGAAAAATTATATATGCCCAGCCAAAACCATCAAAAATGCTATGGAGGATCGGTCGTAATAAATGAGATAACGCTACTTAACGAAACCGAATTTCAATATCAATCCGTTTTTGAGCTCTTACCGCAATCACCCTATAGCCAGGGGCTGCACACTATTAATTTTTGTAACGGCTTATTAATAGTTGATGGTAAGCGTAAAATATACAGCATAATAAGTCCGATAAAGAAGCTGGTAAGAAAGATACGAAACTTTAATACTGTCGAATAAAATGTCTGTGCCTGTAAATAAAATGTTGTTTATCTCTATGTCTGATGTGGCCAACGGAGCAGAAAATGTTTTATTAATGGCAGCTGGAGCCAGTAATGCTCCGATGATATTTTTAAAAAAATCTGATAATGGAGCGTTGCAAATCTCGGAAAATACGGTTTGTAAATATGCCTCGCAAAAAAGTATGGCCGCAGGTTTTTTAAAACTTATAAAGTTGCTTATCCCGTATCGCAGAGGCTATGTTTTAATGAGTACTCATCCTTATTTGAATGCTTATTTGGGTGTTTTAAAAAGAATTGGTTATCTAAAATCACAACTTGTTGTACGCGAATGCACTTCTGTTTTTAGCAGATACTCCGGATTGAAAAAAATGAGTTATCGGATTGCGTATCAATTAGGCTATCCTGCAGTTAATCTGGTTGTTTGCCAAACAGATCAAATGAAAATGCAGTTTTTGCAGAACATACCGTTTATTGACTCGCGAAAAGTAATTGTGCTTGGCAATCCTTTGGATATCAACCAGACTATTCACATGTCACAGCTTACTAATTCTGACCCATGCCTAACAACAGATTATATATGTGCAGCAGGCAGATTAATACCTGAAAAAGGATTTTCGGTTTTAATTAACGCGTTTAGCCGAATAGCAGAAAAATATCCTGGATTAAATTTATTACTGCTGGGCGATGGGCCTGAAAAAAAAAATTTAAAAAGATTAATTGCCACCTGCGGATTAGAAGATCGTATATTTTTTAAAGGATGGGTAAGCAATCCTTTGCCCTATTTTAAATTAGCAAAAGTTTGCGTGGTCTCCTCAATAAAAGAGGGTTTTCCCAATGTATTGCTGCAAATGTTAACCATAAATACTGTAGTGGTTTCAACCTTATGCGCTGGTGGCATTAATGATATACCGGGCATTTTTAAAGTAGCGGTAAACAATGTCGATGAACTTGCAGATACGTTAAAATTGGCCCTGTTAAGCAAGGGAAAACCTAATAGTTGTTCAACTGAAAAATATCTTCAGGGTCGTGATCCTAAAACTTATGTCAATTCCATTTTAGAATTTATCCAATAAATATAATTAATCATTTTTTCACCTTTTAAATATAAGATCATGAAACGAGTAACCAACCTTAACAAAGTGATTATGTTAGCTTTGCTTAGCATTATTTTCTTTAATAGTAGTTGTAGTAAGGGCACAAATAATCCAATACCTCAGACAACAACGACAACTACAACTACAACGACAACAACAGGTCCGATTGCCGTAAATCTAATCGGCTTAAAAGTTGATAGTGGATTTGCATATAAACTTGGTTATAATCTTCCGCAAAACGGTGATTCAAACACCTCGCCAAAGGCATCAACACTGCGGCTTTTTGAAAACGGAATTGAATTAGGTCCGGCGCACGCCCCGCATATTGACATTCGTAATTATGGATTAGGCCAGTTTAGCCATTGGGGAACAGAGCTTTATTTCTCTACTTCTGATAATTCAAATCCGCTTACAAATGGAAGAAAATACACCTATTCGATGCAATAATTATAAAATTTTATTCTGAAAGATATAGTTATTTCATTAGTTAGTAATTATTAATCACCATAAGTGCCGCTTATTTAATATCCGGACTGCGTTATCCAACATTGTAACCAACTACTTGACATTTATCAATAATGTCTCCTTCCGACTACTCATTTTAAAAATCTTTCTCTTCACCTTTAATTCTTGAATTTTATGAAAATTTTAATCACTGGTACAGCCGGTTTTATTGGCTTTCATTTGGCAAAGCGCTTGCTTGAAAGAGGAGACACCGTTGTTGGTATTGATAATATAAATGATTATTACGATGTGGCATTAAAACATGCAAGACTGGCCGAAACGGGGATACCGCCCGCCAAATTGAAATATGGAAAATCTGTTAATAGTCAGAAATATCCAAATTATACCTTTATCAAAGTTAATTTATTGGATAAGGTAGAGTTGGAGCATATTTTTTTAGTCCATAAGTTCGATGCGGTTTGTAACCTTGCAGCCCAGGCTGGTGTGCGTTATAGTTTAACTAATCCTGAAGTTTATGTAGATTCTAATATAAAAGGATTTTTAAACATTCTTGAATGTTGCAGGCACAATAAGATAGATCATTTGGTATATGCCAGTTCATCAAGTGTTTATGGATTAAACAAGAAAATGCCATTTAATGAACATGATATTGCCGATCATCCTGTTTCTTTGTATGCAGCATCAAAAAAAGCCAACGAAATGATGGCACATACTTATAGCCATTTATTTAACTTACGAACAACGGGCCTGCGCTTTTTTACTGTTTACGGGCCCTGGGGCAGGCCGGATATGGCTTTGTTTATTTTTACAAAAGCGATGCTTACCGGTAAGCCTATCGAAATTTTCAATAATGGAAACATGAAACGTGATTTTACCTACATTGATGATATTGTTGAAGGTATTGTGCATGTTATTGATCATCCTGCAGAAAATAATAAAAATTGGGATGCTTTAAAACCTGATCCGGCTACATCAAATGCACCATACCGTATATTTAATATTGGCAGGGGAGAACCTGTTAGTCTTTTAGATTTTGTTACCGAAATCGAGGGTCAGATAAATATAAAGGCAAAAAAGATATTTCGTCCAATGCAGGAAGGTGATGTTGCCGAAACTTGCGCCGATGTATCGAATCTTGATAGGTCAGTAAATTATAAACCTTCAACGTCTGTTCATGTCGGGGTTGCCAAATTTACTGATTGGTTTAACGCTTATTATAAAATAAAAAAGGTATCTTTATCTCGAAAAAAGTTAGTAATGCACTTATAGAATTGTCATAATAATGTCACGAAGTGTGCAATTTTATACAACTACTTTACACATTTACTTTACAGGTATACGTTGCTCACGTACAACTGAGCTATTTTTTGAACCGTTTTTGATTTTAGTCTAATCTTTTCTACAAGTTTTAGGGCGTAATTTTCCAAATACCACTGCGTTTGGAAGTCCTAAAATAAAAAAGTATGAAAAGACAAACAAAGTTCTACAACAAAATGGCTGTTATCAGCATGGTCTTCAGTGCAATTATCTTCTTTGGTAGTTGTAAAAAAAATGGGAATACGTCACCGGCAACGTTAAGTGGTACTACACTATCGGATAGCACTAGCTATGCAACGACAGCAACCACCGTCTACAACGTAAATTTATCTGGTTTAAGATCTGATGGTGGATATGCTTACCACATTAATTATCCATTGTCTCAAAACGGCGACTCAAACACGTCACCAAGCGTGTCAACCTTACGGCTTTTTGAAAACGGTGTTGAATTAGGTCCTGCTCATTCAGTTCATCAGGACATTCGCGATTATGGTAAAGGGCGTTTCAGTCATTGGGGTACAACATTGTATTTCTCAGCTTCGGACAATACCAATCCGACAACAAACGGCAGAAAGTATACTTTCACTATGGGTGGCACACCAACTACCGGCACAACAGGTACCGGCACAACAGGCACGGGCACAACAACAACCGGCAGCGGTACCGCAACAACTACTGGTGTAAGTAGCGCGCTTATGGGCTATGCCATGGTAAACGGAACTACAACTGGCGGTGCCGGTGGCCAAACCGTAACTGTTTCTACATTGGCCGATTTGAAAACAGCAGTTGCAGGTACCACGCCTAAAATTATCTATGTAAGCGGGCATATCCTGGGCTCTGGCGATGTTCCGGTTTATGTATCATCCAATAAATCCATCATAGGGAAACCGGGTGCAATCATTGAGGGCGTATCACTCTATATTTTTACGATGAACAATATCATCATTCAAAATATAACCTTTAGAAACTATGTAACTGATGCTGCTATAATGCTAAAATTTGCAACAACTCACGTATGGGTTGATCATTGCGATTTTGCTACAGACCGTAATCATGGATGGGCTTATTGGGGCAAGGATATGTCTATTACTCGGGCATCTGATTATGTAACTGTATCATGGAGCAGGTTCCACGATACAAACTTATCTTTCCTGATTAGTGGTGGAATTGCAGGTAATGAGGAAGATATAGGCCATTTACATGTTACATTACACCACAATTTCTGGTATAATGTTAGCGAACGCGAACCTGATATGAATTACGGTAGCGTGCATGTATTCAACGATTATCACTTAAACAACGGCGGTTACTCATTAGGAGCAAGAGCTGCGGGTAATGTACGTACTGATAATGAGTATTTTTCAGGATGTGCTAAACCACTTACCACTAATCTTGCCGGTGACCCTCCGGGTTATTTCAGTGGTGTAACTACCAATATTTATTCAAATTGCGGTGCTAACGATATTACAACACCAATTTCATCATGGGTGCCAGGATATTCATATAGCGCTGTTCTTGATGCGGCAGCAAATGTTCCTTCTGTTGTTCAAAAAGGTTCTGGTGCTATACTAACCAACTAATATTTTAGGCTTTTTTTAAATTAATTCTTAATTCCAAACCGCTATTATAAATGGCGGTTTGGAATTTTTTAGCTAGAAGTTCCTGGTATAATAAGAACTTCAATTTTCCATTAAAGGCGTTTGCGCCTTTATATCTTCTCAAATACTGTTGGATCGGTTCTGATCTGGCAATCATATAAAAGATCGGCGTACATCTTTTTGCTGATCATTATTTACTACTGCTTTTTCTTCTGTACAGTTTTTAAACATGCTTTTGCGTGCCGTTCGGACTTGTTCGATGGTATACAGTTAGCCACAATTTAAACCGATATGAATAAACCAGGACAAAAGATCCTTATTGTATGCGATTCGTCGAAATCATTAATTGATTTTAGAGGAAAACTGATGGAAGAACTCCTTAAAAAGCACAGTGTGGATGTTTTTACACCGAAAATAATGCAGCAAAGTGTACGCGAAAAGTTAACATCGCTTGGCGTAGTGATTCATGAAAGCCATTTGGAAGGTAGTCACGTTTCCGTTTTGTCGGATATGAGGTTCATTTTTCAATTATATAGATTGATAAAAAGAGTGCGGCCCGATGTTTTTTTCCCTTACACCTTTAAACCTGTTATCTACGGTACTTTATTAGCCAAGATATGTGGCGTTAAGCGTATCATACCTATGTTAACCGGATTGGGATATAATTTCACCAATAAAAAAAATAATAATTGGATTAGCGCCATTACACGGTCATTGCTAAAATTTAGTTTAAGGCCAAAAAGGAACTTGAAAATTATTTTTCAAAACAAAGATGATTACCAAACCCTGGTTCAGAATAGAATATTAACCAACAAGCATCGGGTGTTTTTTGTAAATGGATCAGGAGTAGATCTGGAACATTATGTATATACCCCGCCAGATCTGGAACCAATAAACTTTATTATGGTTGCCCGTTTAATAAATGCTAAAGGCATTTATGAATATTATGAAGCTGCCAGAGACATTCGTTCACGTTACCCTGATGTTAATTTTAAACTAATAGGAGCATATGAAAAAAATATTGATGCCATAAGCCCGGATCTGTATAATAAGATACGATATGGTGAAACCATTCAATATGTTGGGGAGGTTGAAGATGTGCGCCCGCATATAATGAATTCATCGGTGGTGGTATTACCTTCTTATTATGGCGAGGGGGTGCCACGATGTCTTTTAGAAAGTATGGCTATGGGAAGAGCCATTATAACCTGTGATTCTGTGGGGTGCAGAGAAACGATTGACTCAAATTCGGCTGTGAACGGTTTCATGGTTCCAATTAAAAACGTACCCCAACTAATTTCAAAAATGGAATTTTATTTGAATAATAGGCTCGACGTTCTTAAATATGGCTTGAACGGGCTGAAACTTGCCAGAAAAAAATTCGACGTTCACCTGGTTAATGCACAAATGTTAAAGATCATGCAATTAAACTGATCCTGATAACATTAAAACCTGCCTGCATTATGAAAAATAAGTTCAATTACCCCGAAAAGGCACTAAACGATTTTAAAGTATCACTTGATACTTATGGATGGGTTGTTTACGAAAATGCTATAGAATCGGATTTTATCAACAGGATCAACAATGACATAGAAGACGGTTATATACGCCGCAAAAGCATACAGGAAAGAAATGGTATAAGTGCAAATATGGATGGTATCCATTATCATCTTCTTGATCGCGATAATTTTAGCATTCCCCTTCTTGAAAGAATGTATTGCAATGAAGAAATAACCCAATATTTCGGAGGTAAGCATATTTTGAATGGAATGAATGGCGCAATATATTCAAAACAAGAGTGTCCTTATCAGAATAATATGCACAGGGATGCAAGCACATTTATAAGCAAAACAAAATTATTGCTGCAAATGATTATTACCCTTGATGACTTTACGCTGCAAAACGGGGCAATATATTTTCTTTCAGGATCACATAAAACTGCTTTGAAACCTGATGAAGAGTTTTTTTATACTCATGCAGACAGTGTTGTTACACCAAAAGGAAGCATTATACTTTTTAACTCGAATTTATGGTATGCTAATGGAGAAAATGTTACACCTGAGCCACGCAGGGCATTAATACTGGGCTTTACCCAACCGTTTTTAAAACAGCAGATGGACTATTCAAGGTTTTTAGGCTACGATTTTGTTGCCGGTTTAAAGCCCGAACTTCGACAGATCATTGGCTACAACGCATGTATACCGGCTAATTTAAGCGACTATTACCAGCCACCTCATTTAAGAATGTACAAGCACGATCAAAGCTGAACTTATATTATCCTTTCACCTTTCATTTTATATCATGCAAAAAATAGAAACTTCACACTTAACAATTGGTGGGTATTTCGGTTTGGAACTTCCTCCTGGGAGTGAGTATTACACGCACCTTATACGGTTGAATACCGGGAGAAATGCATTAGAATATATTTTGAGAGAAAAAGGATATAAGAAAATCTATATCCCATATTTTACATGCGATGTATTGCTGGAGCCTATCCAAAAATTGAATATTCCATACCAATTTTACTCAATTGATGATCACCTGGAACCAATTATTGATTTTGAGATAGAGCCCGATGCCGTTTTTTTGTATACCAACTATTTTGGCATTAAACAGCACGCAGTTAAGTGCTTGAGTACTAAGATAACTAACCTTATAATAGATAATTCTCAGGCCTTTTTTTCAGAACCATTGCCCGGTATTGATACCTTTTACTCGTGCAGGAAATTCTTTGGTGTTGCTGATGGGGCATATCTGCAAATTAAAAAAAAATCAACTAAAAAATATGCTGTTGACAGTTCGGTAAATCGCTTCTCGCATCTTATTAAAAATATTGATCTGGGTGTACAACAAGGATATAGTGATTATGTAAAAAACAATAAAGACCTGGAGAATAATCCGATTAGGATCATGTCACCCCTAACGCGGAAGATCCTTGCAGGTGTTAATTATGCAGAATGCGCCAGGATTAGAAAACGGAACTTTAATTTTCTTCACAAACATTTGAAGGAATATAATTTATTCAAGTTTAATTTTCCGGAAGAATACTCACCAATGGTTTATCCGTTTTTGTCAAATAACAAGCAGCTTAAATTGCATTTGATCCAACATAATATTTATGTGGCCACCTATTGGCCGAATGTTTTTAAGTGGACTGATACCCGGATGTATGAAAATTACCTGGCACGCTGTATTGTTCCATTGCCTATCGACCATAGGTATAGCCTACATGATATGCTTTATATTTTAAATACTTTACGCACTTTTTTATGATCATTTCAATATACATAAGGCCACTGGTTCTTGAAGATGCTGAAGTATCTTATTTATGGCGAAACGACCCATCGGTGTGGACTTATACCGGGTTTAAACCAAATAGAGTTATCACCAAAGAAATGGAACTTGATTGGCTAAGAAATAATTTGAATAAACCCGACCAAAGCCGTTTTGCGATATGCGTTAAAGAGCTTGATACCTATGTAGGAAATGTTCAATTGCTTGATTTTCAAGGGAAGAGTGCTGAGCTGCATCTGTTTATCGGCAACAAACTTTACTGGGGTAAGGGTATAGGTTTCCAGGCTACCGTGTTGATGCTTAGGTATGGTTTCTTTGAAAGAAAACTTGAAGTTATTTATCTGAAAGTGCACCCCGCAAATATTGCGGCCATATCTATTTATGAAAGGGCGGGCTTTGAAATAACAGGTAAAGATGACGGCAATATTACGATGAGTATTTCCAGGGATCGTTTCATCGAAATTGAGCCTTTATTTAAATTAATCAGCACCTAAATAAATCCACCTATGATCAAAATATTAACTATTAAGGATAAAGCCGAGTGGGTAGCGCATGTAAATCAATCGGTAGAAATTGATTTTTATCATACGTGGCATTATCATTCGCTTGATAATACAGGCTTGCCAATTTTATTTATTTATAGTGAACAATCTGATTTTATTGCCGTACCGCTTATTCAACGCGAGATACCGGAATCAAATTACTATGACTTGACCTGTGTATATGGGTACTCCGGACCGCTATCAAACCAAAAAATGGATGGTATTGATTCAACATTGATAAGCAATTTTAAAAAAGCTTTTCTTGAATTTTTATCAGACGGAAATTATGTTTCAGTGTTTTTGAGGTTGAACCCCTTTTATAACCAACAATTGCTGCTTGAGGAATTTGGCGGTATTTACGACAATGGCCAGGTAGTAGTTATTGACCTCACTAAAAGCATTGAACAGCACCGAAAGAATTATAGACATACAACCTGGGACAGTATTAGAAACTCATTAAAAAAGGGTTACTATATTAAAGAAGAGAAAGGGCCGGACGCAATTAAAATTTTCCGCGAAATTTATAACCAGAATATGAGTAGGATAAGAGCTGCCGACTCGTACTTTTTTGATGATAGCTATTATTTAGAACTGCTTAACAATACTGAATATGACGCCCGGGTATTTACGGCATATAAAGGCGATGTAGCTACTAGCAGCACAATTGCGGTATTTACCAATGAAATAATTCAATTGCATTTAATTGGTACAAGGACCGAATACCTACAGGATAGCCCGGCAAAATTTTTAATTGATGGCATAGCACAAATTGGTTGTAAATTGGAGATGCGTTATTATAATCTTGGTGGGGGGCTTGGATTTCAAAACGACACGCTTTTTTATTGGAAAAAAGCATTCTCTGATTTGCTTCTTGACTATAAAAGCTGGCGCTATATAGCAAATCCGGTTATCTACCAGCAATTACTTGATCAAAAGGGTATTGATAAAAATACCGAAGTAGACTTCTTCCCATTATACAGGTACACGCCGGCTTTTCAAACATCCTAATTCTCTTGATTATGATCTACATCAGAAACTTACTATTTCAAGATAAGTTCCATTCCAAGTGGTTGGTGCTTTTTACAGATATGCTGATAGTTATATCATCAATTTGTCTATCGTTTTCATTAAAGGGAAAACTGAATCTAAAACATGACAACCTGTTTTATATGGCATTGTATTGCGGCAATGCGCTTTTAATTTTCACTTTAATGCGAGTACACACCCGTATTGTAAGATACTCGAACACCAGAGATATGCTGCGCGTTTTGTTTACGGTATTGCTAAGCAGCATGTCGTTTGTTTTTCTGTGTTTGTCATTATTTGGTACCTATTTTAGTGTGGCGGGGCTTGGCGCAATTTTACTCGTCAATTTTTTCATCTCGTCCTCTTTGCTTATGGGCGTGCGCATCATTATAAAAGACCTTTTTAAATACATTGACGAACCTGGTTTTTCAATAAAGAGAGATAATGTTTTAATATATGGGGCGGGAAACCATTCCATATTGGTAAAAAAGGCGCTCGAAACCCAAAAAGGCTTGCTAATCAACGTACAGGGTTTTATTGATCCCGGTTTGGATAAGCTGTATAAATATATTGAGCAAACCCAGGTTCACCCTGTAAAGTCTATCCAAAATTTGAAACAAAAGTTCTCCATATCAACAATGTTTATTACAGCCGAGGACCTTAATACAGACAGTAAAAGAAGTGCTGTAGAAAAATGCATTGAGTACGGGATCAAGGTGATAACGGTGGCTCCATCAAACCAGTGGCTAAATGGTATGCCAACTTCGCATCAATTTAAAGATCTGAAGATCGAAGATCTGTTAGAGCGTGCGCCTATTCAACTATGTAAAGAGCATATATGCAGTGAAGTTAAAGGCAAGAGGGTTTTGGTTACCGGTGCAGCCGGCTCGATAGGAGCAGAGATAGTGCGGCAAATTATGGGATATAACCCGGAGTTTGTTGTGTTATGCGACCGGGCCGAAACACCATTGCACGATATTCAACTGGAGCTTGAGGATGGTATTTATGCACATAAAAGCCGAATATTTGTTTCAGATATTCAAAACTCAAACCGGATAAAAGCACTCTTTAATCTTTATAAGCCGCAGATTGTTTTTCATGCCGCAGCATACAAGCATGTGCCAATGATGGAAAATCATCCTACCGAAGCAGTGCTGACAAACATTTGGGGTACAAAAAATCTGGCAGATATATCGGTTGACTATGGTGTAGAGAAATTCATCATGATATCTACTGATAAAGCTGTACGGCCCACCAATGTTATGGGGGCATCAAAACGTATTGCCGAAATGTATATTCAGGCCTTAAATAATTCGGTTATATACAACCAGCTTAACTATACAAAAAGCGTGGACAGCCGAAGATGTAAAACTAAATTTATTACTACACGCTTTGGAAACGTGCTTGGCTCTAACGGCTCTGTTATTCCCAGGTTTAAAGCACAGATAGAACGCGGGGGGCCAATAACTGTTACACATCCCGATATTACCCGCTATTTTATGACCATTCCTGAAGCCGTGCATCTTGTACTTGAAGCTTCGGTTATGGGTAACGGTGGCGAGATATTTATTTTTGATATGGGAAAACCCGTGAAAATAACTGACCTGGCCATTAACATGATTAAACTCGCAGGGTTTGTTCCTGATGTGGATATAAAAATACTTTTTACCGGCCTTAGGCCCGGAGAAAAACTTTATGAAGAATTGTTGAATGATAACGAGACTGTTATACCCACCTATAATAAGGATATTAAAATATCTAAAACCATACCCAACTGTTATGACGAGATAAATACCGTAATTAAAGAGTTACTGGATATTAACCTCCTAAATAACGTAGATGGAATGGTTGGTAAAATGAAAGCCATTCTACCAGATTTTATCAGCAATAATTCTCAATATCAAAAGCTGGATAAAAGTTCTATGCCTGCAGAGATCGTATAAACTTACTGGCCCGACCTACTTGTACCCCTTACCGCCGCCTTCCGGGGATTTATCAATACTCCCATGAAAAAAAAAATGCCATTCAATAGCACCGAAAGCCCTTCCGTGTCAGTATTTGATATGAATAAAAATACAATTCTGGCCTATTGGGATAGAGGTTTGATTTGTCGTTTTGTTAATAATGCTGTTTTTAATTGGTTTGGAATCCTGCCCGAACAGATGATAAATAAAATTAATCTTCGTGATTTTTTAGGGCCGGTTTACAAACAAAATGGCCCGTTTATAAAAGCAGCGTTTGATGGTAAAACACAGATTTTTAATAGTATGATCCCCACACCATCGGGTAAGGTATTAAATGCGAAGATAACCTACGTGCCCGACTTTGATGAAAACGATGTTAAAGGAATATTTGTGCATGTAGCCGATATGAATAATGTTGTTAACCCGACTTTAAATGATAACCTAAAAAAGACCTTGCCTCACAATCATCAAGGTCTTGAAGATATACAACAAGCCTTAGCAGCAAGTGTATTGACAGGATTTCCGGGAATATCAAATCTTGCTAAGAAGTATTATGTATCAGAATCAAAGCTAAAAAGAGATTTTAAGGAAAAATACGGGATAACCATATTTGCGTACTATCGCAATTTGCAGATGGAATTGGCAAACAAGTATCTAAGTGCCAAAAAGTATAATAAAAACCAGTTGGCTTTGATGTTCAATTTTTCAAATCCATCAAACTTCTCAGCGTGCTATAAAAAGTATTTAGAACACAGGCATATAAGCGATATCAATAATTATAACCTTGCAAACTATAAGGATTTTGTCGAACAGTCTGTTGCTGCAGTCGCTCTGTTTGATATAAACATGCATTTTATAACAACCTCACAAAAATGGCTTAACGAATACAATTTAAGCGATACAGAATTGGCTGGTAAAAGTCTTAACGAGGTTTTGCCCA
The DNA here is from genome assembly GCF_028287845.1 of Mucilaginibacter sp. GTDB lineage: Bacteria > Bacteroidota > Bacteroidia > Sphingobacteriales > Sphingobacteriaceae > Mucilaginibacter. The sequence goes on along the minus strand of NZ_JAQBOW010000005.1, from coordinate 53,738 downwards.
ACATTGAAGAAAAATTCAGAGCGCTTCAGCTCGACTCGTTAAAAGGAATAGTTAATAACTATGCTGACCTTGCTGTTACACAAAAAGACGGAACGCCGGGATGGATAAGATTAGATATACAGCCCTGGTACAAAAATATTGATGAAGTGGGAGGTGTGTTGATATTTACCAAGGATATAACAGCTTTAAAGCAGGCAGAAGAAAAAGACAAACAATTTTTTGAGATATTAAATAAAACCAATGAAATTGAACGTATAGGTACATGGTACCAAAATTCAATAACAAACACAGCTGTCTGGAGTAAAATTACAAGAGAAATATTAGAAGTTGATGATGATTATGTTATAGCCAACCTCGAAGCCTCGTTAAAGTTTTACAAGCAAGGTAAAAATCGCGATTTGGTTAAAAGCTCATTAAATAATGTATTCAAAAAAAGAGGGTCTTTCGATATCGAAGTGGAATTAATTACAGCTAAGAAAAATTTAAAACGGATAAGGTTAATTTGCTATTCAGAATTTAAAAATGACCAATGCGAAAAAATATCGGGAATATTTCATGATATAAGTTATTAAAAATATTATTATTTACTTTCAATTAATAAACATAATATATGATGTAAATCAAGTAGTATTTGTTAAATTTTATTCGGTTTTACTTGATATTGAGCAAATTTCATGTGCTTGCTGGTTATAAAAAGTATAAAAAAAGAAAAAAAAATATTAAATTAATACCTTTTTCAGGTATTAATTGGTCGCTAATAGGTTGTTTCATAGTGCAATACGAGCGAAATTTATATTAGAAATATTTAAGGCCATTATTATAGAGTTGATCATGTTTCTATTGACTGTGGTTAAATGATCAATACGGTTGAAATTTTCGGCTTATAATGAATTAGTTTAATGAGTAAAACTTTAGCAGTAAATATGAAAATAGTTTTCACCAATTAATTTATAATAATATGCATAACCATATCGATTATCCTGCAAATTATTCGGCGTTTGAAACAATATCTGCAAAAAATGCCGCAGAAAAACCGGAATTGCACCAGGGACGGATTTTGGAGCGTGTGGTACGCTGTGACCGAATGGGCATTAGCGAAATAGCCAGAAGACTACATGTTAGTAGGCGAACCCTGTACAACTGGTTTGAAACAAAAGAATTAGGCCTTGACATTATTTGTAAAATAGGCTTTATAATAGGACATGATTTTGCCAGGGACTTTCCGGAAGAGTTTGCAAAAAAAACAAACTTATTTAGTGGCGAGGTTATGGCCGATTTGCTCGAGCCCGGCGATAAACCCAAAGACCCCATTTATTATTGGATGGACAGGTACATTAAATTATTAGAAAAATTTAATGAATTGCTAAGCCACGAGCAAAAAAACAATGGCGAAATTACTGTTTAATAAAATTAATACCAATTTAACAACCATAAAAACCGTCCTGGCTATGCCTAAGAGGGGATAACTTTGCACATTCGTACACAGGAAATAAGAGATATGTTCTATATCTTTTAAAAATAATGACGAGATACCGCATTTTTTTAATATTAATTTTGCAGCTTTGTTATATTAAAGCTGATTCAAGTTCAAAAAGCCGCTACAAATTTTAAGAATACCTAAATTTTTAGACTTAAAGGATTGCTATGTCATTTGAGACCGATAAAACTTTTATTGAGTTAAGATTGAATGCGGCTGAAAACACAAATACAATGCTGGCTTACTGGGGCAAGGATTTGGTTTGCAAATATGCCAATAAAGCCTATATGTACTGGTTTGGTATTGAACATACAGGGCCAATTGATAAAAAACATATACGAGAATTATTGGGCCCTTTGTATCAACAAAACTTAGGGTATGTTAATACTGCATTAGGTGGAAAAGTTAGTGTTTTTGACCGCAATATTGAATTGCCAAATGGTCAGAAAAAAATAGCAAGGACTATTTACTTCCCGGATATTGAGGACGGCGAAGTAAAAGGGTTTTACGTAAATGTTTTGGATGTTAGTGATTTAAACCAAAAACCAATTACCAACCCACAGCATGTTCTTGATAACAGGATCAAAGACTTAAAACCCATAAAAGACATATTGAATGATGTTGTAGAAAATTTAAAATCACACCTTTTTGACGGATTCCCTGGTATTGAATTACTTGCCAAAAAATATTTTATCTCTGAATCTAAATTGAAAAGAGATTTTAAAGAACGGTATGGCGAAACTATTTTTGCGTATTACCGCACTTTGCAAATGGAACTGGCTCATGATTATATCACCTCAAAAAGAGCAAACAAAGGGCAGATGGCTCTCATGCTTAATTTTTCCAACCCCTCAAATTTCTCAGCCTGCTATCATAAATATATTGATGATCTATCGGCTAAAAAATCTATAAATAAGCTTCAATCAGAAAATGATGAAAAGCACAGAACCTTCATTGAGCAGGCACCGTTCGCTATCGCTATGGTTGATAATGACTTGTGTTTTTTAACTGCTTCCCGGAAATTTGTTATAGAATATAAGCTGCAAAACAAAGGTTACATAGGCAAATGTTTATATGATCTGTGGCCCCGAATAAAAGAAAAATATCAGCACAAACTTAATTTATGTTTAAAAGGAAATATAGATCATTCGGAAGGGGATCTTATAGAAAAAATTGACGGATCGTTAGGCTGGGCACGTTGGGACATACGGCCATGGTATAAAAGCGATACCATTATTGGCGGTTTATTAATATATACCGAAGAGCTTAAAAACACTAAATTTAAAGAAGAAGAGTATAAACAAATATCCACAGCGCTCAATAAAACGACTACGATAACACGAATAGGGACTTGGGAGCGTGATTTTAAAAACAATACAGGTACCTGGAGTAAAGTATTGAAAGAAATATTGGAAGTACCGGAAGATTTTGATCCGGTTCTGGATGATACCTTTGTGTTTTTTAAAGACGATGCCAGCTCAGATATGATTATAAAACTACGCAAAGACGCAATTGAAAATTGTACCCCTTTTGATATTGAAATGGATATAATAACCGGAAAGGGTAACCCTATTAGAGTCAGATCTATCGGCTTCCCCGAATTTATTAACGGAAAGTGCGAAAAAATACGCGGCATATTCCAGGATATTACTGAAACGATGAGTTATCAAGATCGTTGTAATAAGCAGCAATCGTTCGAAAAAGCAACACCAATTAGGTGATTACTGTTGATATTAATATCTAAAACACAAAAGCCTGCAATCATTTGATTGCAGGCTTTTGTGTTTTAGTCAAATTCCTTATGAACAAGGTAACTAATTGAAAGTGATAAAGAAAACACTATAATAGCTTATTCTCTTTATTTTACGTACTTATCACGAGCAAAAAAAAACGTCCTACTGTTTTGCTTTTAAAGCTTCTGCTATTGCTTTTTCAACCAGTGGCTCCATAATCTTATAACCTTCAAGCGTTGGATGAACACCATCTTTTGCAAGATTTTTAGGTAAACCCTGGTTCTCATCTACCATTGCAGTGAAGTAATCCAGGTAAACAAAATTGTTTTTTTGAGCATACTCCTTCATCATATCGTTTAAAGCCTTCACTTTTGGTTTAGGATCGATAGATGGCCGCCATGGAAATGCTGCTGCAGGCAAAACCGATGAAAGCACAACTTTTATATGGTTAACTTTAGCCAATTCGGCCATTGATATAATATTACCCATTACATCTTCTAGTTTTGAAGGGCCGTTATTTTCGGCTATATCATTGATACCCGCCAATATAACCACTACCGCAGGTTTTAAGTTGATCACATCCTCTCTAAAACGCACCAGCATTTGCCCTGTTGTTTGGCCGCTTATGCCACGGTCATAATAAGGCTTGCCTGCAAAAAAGGTCGAATCTTTATTTATCCAAAAGTCTGTAAGAGAATCGCCCATATATACCACGCGTTTTTCGCCTTTGGCTGGCGATGGTACTTTGCTGTTGGCTTGCTCGAAACGTTTAATATTTGGCCAGTCAGGGTTTTGTGCCTCAGCAGCTACCGTAACAAGCAGGAAAAGTAAAATAATGCTGTTTTTCATCGTGGCAATTTAGAAAATTATTTTTCTTTTATATCAATTCCAATTTCATCATAATGTCAGTTTGTACATCATCGCCCAATTTAAAAGGATGGCTGTCAAATGCTATAAACCCCATTTTTTGATAAAACTGTATGGCGCTTTCATTCTTATTCCATACACCAAGCCAGATGTAGGGTCGGTTTGCTTTCTTAGCCAGCTCAAATGCCTTGTTGAAAAGAAGTTGTCCAATTTTTTGACCCTGATATTCTTTAATAACATAAATGCGTTCAATCTCTAAGCCTTGTTCTTCCCATAATTCAGTTTGCGTCGCGCCGGTATTGATCTTTATATAGCCTATAGGTTCACCGTTATTCTCGGCAAAATAAAATGCTGATCCCGGTTGATTGAGTTCTTCACTTAGTTTTTGCTCAGTGAGGTGATCAGCCAGATAAGCTTCCATATTTTCTTTTGTGTTGAGGTGGGCAAAAGAATCTATAAATGTTTTCCTGCTTATTTGGTGTAACGCTTTAAGGTTAGCTAACGTAACTTGTGTTAGTTGGATGTTAGTAATATTCATAGATAGAATCAGATTTTATATATGAAAATTATGATTTATGCCTAAATTAATTAATACGTTCTAAAAGCAAAAAAGCTATTATTTCAACCGGTATACAGTCCATATATACGATCTGCTTATCCAGTTATTAACATTAAACAGATGTATCCAGTCTGGTACAAGACAGTACACTTTTGTTTTCTTGTAGCCGGCTATAAAAGGTGTAGGATCTATTTTGGGATCAACAAAAATAACGGCCCGCCCATTGGTCCGCTTTAAAATGGTATCAAGTTCATGCGTGCTATGCACAACTTCAATGTTCATGTTTTTTGGCTTATAGAAATTTATCTCCAATCCCAGGATATGGTAAGGCGAGGTTTCAAAGCTCACCAAAGTAGCAGGCTGTTTTTGCGCAAAATTGTACATGAATTTATAGTAGGCAAAAGCCTCATGAGCAGGCATGAATATTTTTACGCTAAGCAAAGCAATATTAAATCCGGCCAGTATAGGTAGCGCCCAACGAAATATTTTTTTAGCGGGATATTGTTTTAGTAACAGATCAAAACCTTGACAAGCCAAAAATATCAAAGGAAATATAAGTGGTAATAAAAATCTAATTTCTTTATGGCCTATTACGCTATGTCCCAGTATAAAAACTATGCATATCCAGCTAAATAAATGTCGTGGGTTTTTCCATAGGCCTATTAAAAATAGCGGCAGCAAAAAATAACTTATTGGCGGTACAGCATAATCAAAAAACAACTTTAAATAATACCACCAAGGGGATGTGCCATAATTATCAGCAACATGCTGAACAATATTTACCCGGTAATAATTATAAGGCGAAAAAACCCAGGCGCCGTATAACCACTTATCTGCCAGTACAGCTAACCCAATTGCCACCAGGCCAGACAATATAACAACCAGCCAGTTTTTTAAGGGCCATTTGGCATAAACTATTATCCATATTATTAGCGGTATAAAAGCAAAAGCCATTTGCAGGCGTATCATTAAAGCAAAGCCGAGTAATATACCTGCTACTATTATTTTAAAATAGCGTTTATAAGAATTTGCCGCAAGTAAACCCGGTAATAAAGTGAGTGCTGTTAAAAACAATAAACCGGCAATGTTTTCGGCAGAAAAACGAACACCTATATAGGGTATGAACCACAGCAGGAAGCTGCACCACACGTACACCTGTTTGCCTTTTTCGGTAGTAAATTGGGGCAGCATAAGTATTACTACGCGGCAGGTTAGCAACCAGGTAGCTATGCCCATTATTAACCGCATTATAAAGCTTACCCAAAATGGGTTATACAAATTCAGTATTAATAATGCTTTACTTATAATATAAGCAACAAAGGGCTGCAATGCCGACCGGCAATGTGCAGCAAATTCCCACGGCAGATCTGTTGCCGGCGAAAGGCCAAGTTTATAATTGCAAAACTCTAACACCTGGAAATGCTCGTCGCATTGGTTATAGCCCAAGCTAAACCAGGCTGCTATTAATTGTACCAATAAACCTAATAATAGTAATTTGCGGTATAAGGAGTGTTGTTGAAAAATCATTCTCAAAAATAGGTAGCGGTAAAGAAAGCAAAATAACAGGGAATAAACAAAGCTGATTTAAGTTAATATTGCTTGCTTTGTAATAGATTTACTTAGGCCAAAGAATAAATTTACCTGAATTAATTATGATCAAAAGACCATTAAACAAAAAGCTTGTAATACTTTTTATAGTAAATCTATTCTTTTTTGGCGCTGATGCACAAAGCACCAAGCCTGTAAAATTCAGCGTTATAGCATTTTACACTGCCAAGAATGACGAGGCGCACATAAGCTATGTGCATGAAGCCAATCGTTGGTTCCCCGAAATGGCTAAGCAATATCATTTTGCATATGATTCTACCAGTAACTGGAAAAATTTGAATGCCCAATTCCTGGCAAAGTACCAGGTGGTTTTGTTTTTGGATACCCGCCCCGAAGATCCCGAACAACGGGAAGCCTTTAAAACCTATATGGATAATGGTGGCGGATGGATGGGTTTTCATTTTGCGGCATTTGCGCTTACCCCTTCAGGAATACCACAAAATTGGGACTGGTACCACAACACATTTTTAGGATCGGGCCAATATAAAAGCAATACCTGGCGCCCAACAGCTGCAATTTTAAGCGTTGAAGATAATAAGCACCCAGCAACCAAACATTTGCCTAAAAGATTTAAATCGTCGCCAAACGAGTGGTATAGATGGGAGAATGATTTGACTAAAAATCCGGATATTGATATACTGCTGGCTATCGATTCTACCAGTTTCCCGTTAGGTACCGGCCCTAAGCCTCATGAAATATGGCATAGCGGTTATTATCCTGTAGCCTGGAGTAATAGAAACTACAATATGGTGTATGTAAACATGGGGCATAATGATATGGATTATGAGCATCAATACAACAAGTTTACTACTTCGCTATCGTCAAGCTTCGCCAGCCGTGAGCAGGATAAATTTATAATTGACGCGTTATTATGGTTAGGTACGGCTAATAAAAATGGCAAATAAAACATGAAATCATTGCATGTAAAAAATCTTGTTTCATTTTGTTTCATCACATTAAAATTAGCCTATTTGCAATTATTTGATTATCAGTTTAATATAGAAAATTATACCTAAAAAAACAGACGAATAAGTTGTTACATTTTGTTACATCACTTTTTCGTAGTTGTTTTATTTTCAATAGGTTAAGTCAAAATCTTGTTTCACTTGTTACATTTTGTTTCACATTCGCGTGAAACAAGATCCTTATTTTTATCCCCAAATAACTGCATCAATTTTGGGATAAATGAGTAGTTTTAAAGGCTAAAATAATATGAACATCTACCCTCAACTACGCACAGTAAATGTAATACGTTATGTAACCCCCTTACGCGAAGGCGGCTCATTGCCCGCTATTGCCGAGGCTGATGATGACTTTTTATATGTGTTAAAATTTAGGGGGGCAGGGCAGGGTGTAAAAGCGTTAATTGCCGAACTGCTTGGCGGTGAACTGGCACGTTATTTAGGCTTAAAAGTACCCGAAATTGTTTTCGCTAATTTAGATGAGGCTTTTGGTCGCACTGAACCTGACGAAGAAATACAGGACCTGCTGAAAGCAAGCGTGGGGCTTAACCTGGCCCTGCATTATCTTTCGGGTGCTATAACGTTTGATCCTACAGTTACGGTAACCGATGCAAAACTGGCATCTCAGATAGTTTGGTTGGATTGTTTACTTACCAATGTTGACCGTACACCGCGTAATACCAATATGCTGATATGGCATAAAGAATTGTGGCTGATAGATCATGGTGCATCTTTATACTTTCATCATTCATGGGATAATTGGAAAGAACAGGCTACGCGCCCCTTTGTACAAGTTAAAGACCATGTATTATTACCTCGCGCTACCCAGCTGGAGTTGGTTGACGCAGAGTTTAAGTTGATTTTAAATGAAGAGGTAATACGCAATATTGTAGGGTTAATACCGGATGAATGGCTCACTGATGAAACATTATCAGCCACAGAACGCCGGGAGGTATATATTCAATTTTTATTGCTGCGTATTGCAGCATCTGACATCTTTATAAAAGAAGCACAAAATGCCGGGGAAGTACGTTTTTGAGTACGCAGTAATTCGTGTTGTGCCCAGGGTAGAACGCGAAGAATTTATGAATGTTGGTGTAGTTCTGTATTGTAAAAAACTGAATTTTTTACGGGCGATAATTACTGTAGATGAAGACAAGCTTTGCTGTTTTACAAACGGGGATGCTGTTGAAGAAATAAAAACCAACCTACATGCGTTTGACCAAATATGTCATGGCGGACAGGAAAGCGGACCAATAGGCGAATTGGATGAAGCCTCTCGTTTCCGTTGGCTTACAGCAACACGCAGTACCGTAGTACAGGCCTCGAAAGTTCATCCGGGGCTATGTGTTGATCCGTTACAAACATTGATTAGATTGCACTTGCAACTGGTGCTATAAAAAAAGCGATGAGTATTTAAACTTATAATTTAGTTTGGATCTGTGCGCCGGAATAGCGAATAGTTTTTATTGTTTTGCCAATTGCCAAGCCTGTTCCGCTAGTCTTATTCACCAGTACTAAATTAAACACCCTGTCTTTTAGCATGTCGGGGAACGTGCCTTTTCTGTTATCTATAGTAAGGGTTTTTGTTTGATTGTTCCATTTAAAATCAATAGTACTATAAACACCGCTTTCATAATTGTAATTGTCGTTTTCATCCTCATACAAAGTAAAAGTTCCGTTTGCACCGGGGTATATTCTTATTTCCAGCTTATCTGCTTTTTTCTCAGAAGTATATTGCTGGAAGGGCCCGAATGGTATAATTGAGCCTGCTTTAACAAATAGTGGTATTTGGTCTATAGGTACTTTACTTGCTATAATATTACCACCTGTATAGGTTTCGCCGGTCCAGAAATCTGTCCAGGTACTGCCTTTTGGTAAGTATACATGCTGAGTTTTTACAGTGCCGAAATCAGTTACCGCGTTGCCCGTTGCCCTGCTAACGTATAAAGAATCTGTAACAGGCGCCACCAGGAAAGCTTTACCGAACATATATTCATTGTTGATATCAAATACCTTTTCATCCTTAGGGAAATCCATTACTAATGCGCGCATCATTGTAGATTGGTGCGCGGTAATTTGCCATGCATTTGAGTAGTTATAAGGGAGCAAGCGATAACGCAAGTTGATGAATTTTTCCTGTGCGTCATAAGCCCATGAGCCTTTTGCGCCGAATTGAAAAATTTCGCGCGGTGTACTGGTACCATGCGACCGCATTAACGGAGTAAACGTTGCAAATTCAAACCAGCGGGTATAAAGTTCATGAAATGCAGCGTCCTTTATACCTTTTGGATATTTTGTAGCCGAGAAAAAGCCGCCTATATCCGTATTCCAATAGGGGATAGCACTTAAAGAAAGATTTAACCCACCCGAAATTTGGTTGCGGAATGATTGCCAGGTACCCTGTATATCGCCAGACCACGTAGCTGTTGCATCACGCTGTTGCCCTGCAAAAGCCGAGCGGGTAAGAATAAAAACTCTTTTATCTGCCGATGTTCTGCGCTGATGCTCATACACCCCGCCAGTAGTTAATAGCGGAAATGCATTACTTACTGATTTAAAGCTGCCTGCATAAGTTCTTACTTTATCGGTATTGTTAGTATTAGCTTGCTCGGGTTCGGTTGCGTCAAGCCACCAGCCGTCCATACCCAGCGAGAATATGTTCCTGTTCATAAAATCCCAGTAAACATTGCGTGCTATGGGGTTAAACGGATCATAAACTTTTACGCCTTGTGTTGTTGGCCAGGTTTTAAAATCAAACAAAGCTTTAATATTATCCATTGCTTTAAGTATAGCCGTATTGGGCCCAAATGATGGCCATACAGAAATAATAATATGCGCATTTAAGGCATGAACACTATCAATCATTTTTTTAGGTTCGGGATACAGCGGGTTGCCAAATTCGGTCGAGTTCCATGAGGTTTCCTTGGTTCCCCAATATTGCCAGTCCTGTACTATACCATCAAGCGGCACATTTAGCGCCCTGTATTTTTTTACAATACCTACCACTTCTGTTTGACTCTTGTAACGTTCGCGGCTTTGAAAAAAGCCAAATACCCAGCGTGGAAACATAGGAGCATCGCCGGTAAGTGTGCGCATTTTTGCAACAACGCCATCGGCATTGCCGCCGTTCATAAAGTAATAATCAATGCCATCGCCTAATACAGATTGAAGCGTAGTAGTGCCGGCATTATCTTTAAAAGTAGTAGTAGAATAGTTATCCCAAAAAACGCCATAACCGCCCGATGTTTGAAAAAACGGAACAGCGATATCCATATTAAGGTTTCTTAGCACTACGGTTTTATTACGATAATTCATTATGCCCTTTTGATGCTGGCCCAAACCATATACCGCCTCATTATTTGCTAATGTAAAATCCTGCGAAATTGAATAAGAGTTTTTACCGGTATCAACAACCGATGTAAACTGTGCGCCGTTATCTTTTTCGGCAAGCAATAGTTTATTAGCAGGAGTGAGGTATTGAATTTTACCGGTATTTACATCAACCTGTACTTTTAAGGCATTGCTTGTAAGTACTAAATTATTATTGGTTTTAGTTACCGTAAATTCTGTTTTTGCAGGACGCTCTACCACACTATAGCTGTTCTTATAGAACTTTGCACCAACAGGGTATTTTATTATCCGTACTACATCAGGGTTATAGAACTGTATTTCGATGTTATTTCCGTTAACCACGGTTTGTAATCCAAGATCTGTTTTTTGAAAAGATTGAGCTTTGCTTTGTATTGCGCCAATTATTAGCAAAAGAGTAAATGTCTTTTTTAGCATGATATTATAAGTTGGTTTCACCGGTAAGGTTATTTAAATTGGTAATTCAAATATAAATAATATGTCGGCTGCGGGCTATATATAATATAATCGTTACTGTGGTTTAGCAATTAGTTATCCGGTAAAGAACCGTAATGCTGTAATGACCGGGCACATGTGCTGTCCCAGGGACACATGAATACACCTGGGACACTTGAAGTAATACACGTGAAAACGAAGCTGTTTCAAAAGCAAAATTAATGGTTATTGTTTAATAACCGGTTGATGATCGTGCAGGCGCTGCTTGCGTGTTAATGCTTCCAGGTAGTAATAATCCGCATAAATTATCGGCACATCTATCTCGCTATGGGCCGGAAGATGGCCGATGCTATGCAATAATAAAAACCCTTTGCTTTCGCCCTCTTTTGCCCTGTAGTTGGATAGATTGCTTACTATCTTATTGGCTGTTGAAGTGTATGATTTGCCATTAACACTATATGTACCCAACTCATATAAAGCCGATGCTGTAATTGCCGCAGCCGAAACATCATGAGGTTGATTAGCCTTATCCGGCACATTATAATCCCAATAGGGTATAAAATCCTTAGGCATATTGGGGTCATTCAAAATAAATTTGGCAATGTTTTCTGCCTGTTGTAAATACTTTTTGTCCTTAGTTTCCCGGTAACATAGCGTATAGCCATATAGTCCCCAAGCCTGGCCACGGGCCCAGGCAGACTCATCCGCATACCCCTGTGCGGTTACTTTATTAACCACCTTTCCGGTTTCGGCATCATAATTAATTACGTGGTAAGAGCTGTTATCGGCCCTGAAATGATTTCTTAGTGTTGTATTAGCATGGGTAACCGCTATTTTATAAAAAGTAGAATCACCGGATAAGCGGGTAGCTTCAAATAGCAGCTCCAGGTTCATCATATTGTCAATTATCACCGGGTATTTGCCAATCTTTACATTATCCCATGACTTAATTGCGCCAACTACCGGGTTAAAACGTTTAATTAAAGATTGTGCTGCCTGTACAATTACCGCTTTGTAAGCAGGGTCTTGTGTAAGGCGATAAGCATTGCCAAAACTGCAATATATCTCGAAACCCAGATCATGGGTGGTAGTGTTGGTTTTTTCCCGCTCAATAAAATCTGTATAAGTTTTTGCTTCTTTTAGCCATTTTGCATCTTTAGTATGCTCATATAAATACCAAAGCTCGCCGGGGAAAAAGCCGCTGCACCAGTCTCTTGAGTTAATCAATAAAAGATTGCCGTTTTTATCTAATGTGCGCGGAACTACTAAACTGTTATTTGTAGTTTGAGCCTTTGTATTAGCTACCTCTGTTAACATTAATGAAGTTTGTGAGGTTGCAAAATTAAAGGCGCCGGCAACATCACTTTGGGCATTCACTTTTAAAGTAAATGAACTGATAAAAATTACCAGCAGCAATTGGTATTTAATACGCATAACTATTGTGCAACTTTAATTTTTATAACTAATTTTTTCACCTTGTCGTACCCGTCAACATGTATAACCGGGCGATGCGAGTTTTGCGGAAAAAATATCATCAATGTTTCCGGGTCTGCTATATAATAATTGCCTTTAGTGTTAGCATCGTAATGTGCAATGTCTTTAGCTTCGTCATATGGGTCGGTAACCACAGCGGTTGCCGGGTTCATTACACCTATGCGCTCTTTTCCGCGTATCATTAAATGCAGATCAATATACTTACGATGCGACTCCCACATCGTTTTATCATATTCTTTAGTATTAGCATCAGTTATAGTAGCAAAAACATTATCGCCATCAATTAAATGCTTTCCCGGCGATAAGGTATCCAGCTTTGTATTGTTTATAAAAGCAAATGCCTTATCCCACGCTGCTTTATTTTTATGATATTGTTTGGCAAACTCAACATTATCAATACCGGCATATAGTTTTGTTTTAAAACCATTTCTCCATTCGCCCTTATCAACCCACTCTTTGGCAGATTTTTCGGTCCAGTTATCAGTAGTTTGCGCAATGGTTGTTTTACTGATAAAACAAATCATAATTAACACCATCAACTTGTAGTAGAGTATCTTTTTCATTTAAATAAATAATTTAGAGCCAGCCTAATAGTGATGGCGTAATTGGTTTAAAATTCAATATTACAAGTATTTGGCTATATAATATAACAACAGCATTAAAATTTACGCAAACGATGTAATTAATTTCAATGAGTGAATGAGTGAGTTTTGAATGATTGAATGTAATCCTACTTTACAAATTTAAAATTCACTCATTCACTCAATTACTCATTCACTCATTGATTACATCGTTTGCGTAAAAATATGCCTGCATATCGCTTTTAATTGATTGATAAATTGTAAAATTGTCTTGAAAATAATCATAGCTAAATTGTCTTGAAATTAATATACAGTGTACACCCCGGGGATTTTAAATCCTACCAAACAGCTGTTATACGCGAGCGGTTTTTGCTTGATGGCATAGTTAAGCAAAATGAGATCAATTGCGTTTACACGCACTATGATAGGATGATTGTTGGAGTGGCAAACCCTGTTGATAAGCAGTTAGAACTGGAAAATTACCCTAATCTAAAAGCCGAATACTTTTTACAACGCCGGGAAATAGGCATTATAAACGTAGCCGGTGATGGTGAAGTTATTGCCGACGGACAAGTTTACACTGTAAATAAACTGGATTGCCTTTATATTGGTAAAGGTGTAAAAAGCGTAAAGTTTTCAAGTAAGGATAAGGTTAATCCGGCGGTGTTTTATATGCTGTCATGCCCGGCTCACGTCAATTATCCAACTACTTTGCTAACCAATGAAAAAGCAGTTAAAGTAAATGCCGGCGACGCTTCAACAGCAAATAGCCGTACTATAAATAAATATATACATTCAGCAGGTATACAAAGCTGCCAGCTGGTAATGGGGCTTACTATTTTGGCTGAAGGGAGTGTTTGGAACACCATGCCCGCGCATGTGCATGACAGGCGCATGGAAGCTTATTTTTACTTTGATGTACCGAAGGGGCAACGTGTATTCCATTATATGGGCGAAGGGGAGGAAACAAGGCACATACTGGTAGATAATTACGAGGCCGTAGTGTCGCCACCATGGAGCATACACTCGGGTAGCGGAACGGCCAGCTATAGTTTTATATGGGGCATGGCCGGCGAAAACCTGGATTATACCGATATGGATGTTTTTGATATTGGAGATATAAAATAGATATAATAATTAACTAACAACAATTGTCATTTCGACGAGGAGAAATATTATACTCCTTGCATAATAGATAAGATTTCTCTCTCGTTAGAAATGACAGCTATAAAAATTAAAAAGTGGAAAATAAATTTTCGTTAGAAGGCAAAGTGATTGTAGTTACCGGCGGTACCGGTATTTTGGGAAACTCATTTGTAAATGGTATTGTTGAGGCAGGCGGTACAGTTGGTATATTAGGGAGAAATAAAGATGTTGCCGAAGAGCGGGCAAATGCTATCAATAAAAACGGGGGCAAAGCTATAGCCCTAATTGCCGATGCTTTGGATGAAGATGCGCTTGTAGCGGCAAAGGATAAAGTATTGGCTGCCTATGGCAAAATAGATGGTTTGGTAAATGCAGCCGGTGGCAATATGCCCGAAGGTGTTTTAATGCCCGACCAGGATATTTTTAAAATGAACATGGCCGGTATGAAGAAAGTAACCGAACTTAATTTATGGGGCACAGTTATACCTACGCAAATATTTGGCGAAGCTATTGCTAAAACAAGTGGCAGGGGCAGCATAGTCAATATATCATCCATGAACTCTAAAAGTGCTGTAACCCGTGTATTGGGTTATAACATGGGTAAAGCTGCTGTTGATTGCTATAATCAATGGTTCGCGGTCGAGTTGGCTAACCGGTATGGTGATGCTATCAGGATGAACGCGTTGGCTCCGGGATTTTTCCTTACCGAGCAAAACCGCAATTTATTGACAAAGCCCGATGGTGGCTATACAGAGAGGGGCGAAAAAGTGATTAGAAACACACCATTTAAACGCTTTGGCAATCCTGATGAACTGATAGGCGCATTGGTATGGTTATTAAGTGATGCATCGGCATTTGTAACCGGATCAATGATTTGCGTGGATGGCGGTTTTTCTATTTTTAGTGGCGTATAATAGCTGTTATAAATATAAACTTATAATTTGACGGCCCTTAATTCGGGCAAACGCATTAAGTAATACATACCGTTAGGGGGCTCCCATGGGAGCCTTTTTAACTTTACAGCTTATTTTTATAAACAGGTCCTACGGAGTCAAGTGTCCGCTTTGTTTCAGCAAATATTGGCTCCGGAGGAGCTCCCTGTTTATAGCGAGACAAGACAAATTCTTTTTGGCTCCTATTGGAGCCTCCTTGAGTTATTTTAATGCGTTTGCCCCGGTAATTATACCAGGTCGTATCTCATCAAAATTTAAATTTGTATTTTAGCAGGTATTATTTGTATAATTCAAATCCTCTATGAATTTTAAAGCTATTACAATGAATGATATTGCAAAGGCGCTGAATCTTTCAGCATCTACGGTATCAAAGGCATTAAGTAATAGCTATGAGATTAGCGAAAAAACCAAAAAGCTGGTTCTTGAATACGCGCAGGCAAACAATTATCGCCCTAATCTGATTGCCCAAAGTTTAAAACATGGGCACAGTAATTCCATTGGTATTGTTGTTGCAAATATAGATAATCACTTTTTTTCGCAGGTAATAAACGGCATCGAATCTATTGCTTACCAGGAAGGCTACAATGTTATTTTTACTCAAACCCATGAATCTTATGATCTGGAGGTTAAAAATGTAACCCACCTGGCGCACCGGTCGGTTGATGGTTTGCTTATATCCTTATCAACAGAAACCCAAAACATTGAGCATTTACAAAAGCTACAAGAACAGGGACTGCCTATTGTGTTTTTTGACAGGGTGAGTGATGAGATGGATACGCACAAGGTTATTGTAGATAATTTTAAAGGCGCTTATGAGGCTACTGTTCATTTAATTAAATCAGGTTATAAAAATATTGCACATATTACCAGTACCGCCAATACTTATGTTACCCGCGAAAGATTATCAGGTTACACACAGGCATTAACCGATAATGGTATCCTCATAAATGAGCAACTTATTAAATATTGTGAGCTTGGCGGCAGGGATCAAAACGAAATTAAAGGTATACTGAACGAGCTGTTAACCAACCCTGTAAAACCAGATGCAATATTTACCGCATTTGACAGGATAACAACGGTAACCTTAGGTTTGCTGCACCAGCTAAAAATAAAAATTCCGCAGGATATTGCTCTGCTTGGCTTTACCAATACCGTACTTGCCGATGTTTTAAATCCTTCGTTATCTACCGTTTACCAGCCCGGTTTTGAAATGGGGCAGGAAGCCACTAAAATGCTTATCAGCTTAATTAAAACTAAGCAAACTGTTACTGATTTTGAAACAATTGTGTTACCTACACAGCTTTTTTTACGGGATTCTACCGGAAAAAAATAATATAATCGTTTAATATATTAATAATCAAAAGGTTTTTGCTTATTGATTGAGGGTGATACCCGATAACGATTTCGTAAATAAAATCATATCGAATAGTAAAAAACGAACTAATCCTGATAGTTTTGATAAATAGATAACCGGCATGGTTATCAGCCAAATTATAACCCTTTTATTAATCGTTTAAATAATAGTTAATCAATTATTATGAATAGATTTTTTGTTTGCGCGCTAATAATTTTATTAAAAATTACACCGGCTGCCCATGCGCAAATCGTAACGCTTGATTATTACTTTAACCACGAAACCCACAAAACCAAAGATGGTGTAAAACGCTTCCATTACTTATGGGACGATGAGCAAAATACAGGCTTTTCTATATGGGGCGCAATTTTTAAAGCAAATGGTTTTGTGTTGGACACGCTGGATAAAGCACCAACTTTGGCAAACCTGCGCAACAGCAGTATTTATATTATTGTTGATCCTGACACTAAAAAGGAAACAGCCAATCCCAACTATATTCAGGCAAATGATGTAGAGCAAATTGCGCTTTGGGTAAAAGCAGGGGGCGTATTGGTTTTAATGGCGAATGACAGTGCCAACGTAGAATTACCGCATTTTAATACCCTGGCCGCAAAGTTTGGCCTTCATTTTAATAACGATTTGCCAAACCATGTTATTGATGATAATCATTTCAAGGATGGCGAAGCCGTGTATGTTGATAACGCGATATTTAAATCAAATCCGAAGATATTTTTGAAAGATGTATGCAGTATTAGTTTAAATGATCCGGCAGCAAAAGCCGTTTTCAAATCGGCTGATGGAGCTTCTGTAATAGCCGCGACCGTAAAGTATGGCAAGGGTGCAGTATTTGCCGTTGGCGACCCGTGGTTGTATAATGAATATGTGAACGGGCGGTTGCCGGCAATATATCAAAACGATATTGCAGCAAGGGAGCTAACCGTATGGCTTAAAAAACAAACGAAAAAATAAACTAACTATAACCAATTATAATAAACCAAAACATGAAACTTTTAATAAAACAAATTGCCTTCAGCATTTTAAGTATTTGCATAATGCTGTTTATCAATTTAAATATTGCAGATGCGCAAAAAAAGGCAAAGTCAGTTCCAGCCTTAACCTCGTTTGTCGACCCTATGATAGGCGCAGGTGGCCACGGTCATGTATTTGTGGGCGCCAGTGTGCCTTTTGGCGCTGTACAGGTTGGTCCGGATAATCATTATAAAGGCTGGGACTGGTGTTCGGGTTATAACTATGCCGATAGCCTGATGATAGGCTTTGCCCAAACCCACCTTAGCGGTACAGGTATTGGTGACCTGGCTGATATATTGATTATGCCTTATACCGGTCGCGTGCGTCTGAGTGAAGGCATAAACGTAGTGAAAACGCCCGCAACTGCCAACATGGTAGTAGTAAACGGAACGGCAGGCGTGGAGCAGGTAACCGACGATTCTTATTCATCACGTTACTCGCATCAATCAGAAAAAGTAAAACCCGGCTATTATTCGGTAAAACTGCTAAATTATGGTGTTGATGTGGAGCTTACCGCAACCGAAAGGGTAGCTTTTCACCGCTACCATTTCCCGGCAGGAAAAGAAGGGCATATTATAATTGATTTGAAAACAGGCATTAACTCTAAATCTTTCGATTGTAATATTAAACAGTTAGATCCATATACATTAGTGGGCCGCCGCAAATCAAAAGGCTGGGCTAAAGACAGGTGGATATTTTTTGCCATCAAATCATCAGTGCCGCTTACCAAGTTCAATGTATATAATGATACCCAATTAATGGAAGGTACAGACGGTACAGCCGATGCAATAAAAGGCTTAATAAGCTTTGATAAGGCGCCATCAACCGTGATGTTAAAGGTTGGTATATCACCTGTTAGTCCGGAGAACGCGTTGGATAATATTAAAGCCGAGATACCCGGCTGGGATTTTGAAAGTGTAGTAAAACAAGCAGATGCCAAATGGAACAAAGAACTATCAACCCTGAGTGTTGAAACCAGGAGCTTATCAGATAAGCGGATATTCTATACCTCTTTATTTCATACGATGATTGATCCGGCTATGTTCAATGACCATAACGGCGACTACCGTGGTACCGATAAAAAAGTATATACAAACGTTCCTTTTACCAACTACTCCATATTTTCTTTGTGGGACACTTATCGTGCGGCAAATCCTCTTTACATTTTAACACAACCTAAAAGAACCGCTGATATGATCAACACCATGCTGGCTATTTATGATCAGCAGGGTAAATTACCTATATGGCACCTGGATGGAAATGAAACGGGCACTATGGTGGGTATAAGCAGCATGCAGGTAATTGCCGAAGCTTACCTGAAAGGCATTAAAGGTTTTGACGCGCAAAGGGCGTATAATGCTATCAAAGGTACGGCCAGTCAGGATTTTAGGGGTCTTAATTATGTGAAAGACTTTAAGTATATACCGTCGGATGCAAAAGGGGGAAAGGCCCCTGTTGCCTCGGCGCTTGAGTATGGGGTTAGCGATGGTAGCACGGCTTTAATGGCAAAACAAATGGGCAAAATGGATGATTACGACTATTTCGCCAAAAGGGCACAGGAGTATAAACAATATTATGATCCTGCGGACGGCTTTTTTAAAGGCAAATTGGCCAATGGCCAGTTTGTAGCTAATTATTCGCCAACCAGTACCAAAAATAACCTTTATTCAGAAGGTAATGGCTGGCAATACCTTTGGCTGGTGCCACAGGATGTAAAAGGGCTGATCTCACTTTTGGGCGGCGATAAGAAATTTAATAATAAGCTTGATAGTCTTTTTGTTGCTAAGGCCCCGGCATCAGAAGGCGTATTAGCTGATCTTACAGGCGAAATAGGCCAGTACGCACATGGCGACGAGCCAAGCCACGCTACAATTTATCTTTATGACTTTAGCGGCGAGCAATGGAAAACCGCAGAAAAATCGCGTTATATCACCAAGAATTTTTATCCTGACAATACCGACGGAATTATTGGTAATGAAGATTGCGGGCAAATGTCGGCTTGGTATGTGTTTTCATCAATGGGCTTTTACCCGGTGTTCCCGGCATCAGGCCAATATGTTATTGGCAGCCCGGTGGTTAACAAAGCAACTATCCAAACTACCTCTGGTAAACCATTTACTGTACAGGCCGTTAATAACAGCGATAAAAACATTTACATTCAAAGCATTAGCCTTAATGGTAAGAATTATAAAAACAGCTTTATCACCCATAAACAAATGATGCAGGGTGGTACAATGATTATGACGATGGGTAGTAAGCCTAATTATAATTTTGGAACGGAAGCGGCTAATCGTCCATAATACGGCTATGGGGTGTTTCACAAAAATATGAAACACATGAAACACTCTTTTGGGTTAACTTATTGATATATAGTAATTTGATAAAATGAGTGAAACACTTTGAAACAGTACAAAAGCTTTAGGTAAAGTAGTGTTAATTGCTTGTAATAAGAATTTTATGCTATTTTATCGATTTTTGCAAATTTAGGGTGAAACACTTTTTTTTTGATGAAACAGAAGAGCAGCATATAGTATTGTTAATGACTTTTAATACAGCCTCCCGGAGGCTAGAATATATTTATTAAGCTTAAATTATGAAACTAAAATCAGCCATCGGCCTGTTGCCTGCTTGTTTGCTATTGCTGGCAGCGTGCAATTCATCAACCCATAAACAAACAGCGGATAGTACTAAAACCAGTAAAACAGATACGCTTTCAAAAACCGCGTTTGATACAACAATTAATAGTAAAAAAACGAGTCTTTATATCCTCAAAAATAAGAACCATTTACAAGCGGCTTTTACCAATTATGGTGGCAGGTTAGTAAGTTTATTGGTGCCCGATAAAAATGGTAAACTAACTGATGTGGTAGTTGGTTTTAAAAGCGTAACCGATTATAAAAACGCTACCGAACCCTATTTTGGTGCTACCATTGGCCGTTACGGTAACCGTATAGCTAAAGGTAAATTCATGCTTGATGGTAAACAGGTTACGCTTACAATTAATAACGGTGTTAACACGCTTCACGGGGGCAAATCAGGCTATCAGAATGTGGTTTTTGATGCGGTACAGCCTGATGAGCATACCTTGCAATTGAGCTATTTATCGCCTGATATGGAAGGCGGCTTCCCCGGGAATGTTAAGGTGAAAGTTACCTACACCCTAAATGATGACAATGAATTACATATGGACTATGAGGCTACTACGGATAAAACTACGGTAGTAAATTTAACTAATCATGCATTTTTTAATTTGAATGGAGAGGGTAGTGGTACCATACTTAATCATGTTGTACAAATAAACGCTGATAAGTACATACCGGTTGATTCTACGTTGATTCCTACCGGAAAATTAGTACTTGTTGCTGGTACGCCCTTTGATTTTAACAAGCCCACTGCTATTGGATTGCGCATCACTCAAAAAAATCAGCAACTAAAAAATGGTAATGGATATGATCATAATTTTGTGTTAACAGGTGCTGCTGCTGATAAGTTTGTAAACGCGGCAACTGTTATAGGCGATAAAAGTGGTGTTATAATGGATATTTATACCCGGGAGCCGGGCCTGCAATTTTACAGCGGTAATTTTATGCAAGGTAAGAACACCTTTAAAGGCGGCGCTAAAGACGATTTTAGAACCGCGTTTGCGATGGAAACCCAGCATTTTCCTGATTCTCCAAATCAGCCATCATTTCCATCAACAACTTTAAAACCGGGACAAGTTTATAAAACATCATCATATTATAAGTTTTCGGTACGTAAATAGTATAACTATGATTGGTGTATCCTCTGTTATTTCAAAAAGTATTTTGGTACTGTTTATCCCTGTTTTACTATGGATAAGCCCTGCGCATCCAATAAAAAAATCAAACAAAGCCAAAATCGATACTACAAAAAATACCTACGCTAATCCGGTAGTACCGGGCGATTTTCCTGACCCATCGGTAATACGCGTAGGCAGTACTTATTATGCTTCGGGTACATCATCAGAGTTTGGACCGCATTTCCCATTATTTGTGTCGAAGGACTTGATCAACTGGAAACAGAAAGGGTATATCTTTAAAAACAAACCCGGCTGGGCCTTGTCATCTTTTTGGGCGCCCGAACTTTTCTATCACAACAAAACCTACTATGTGTATTATGTTGCCAAACGGGCCAGCGATAAAGTTGCCTGCATTGGCGTGGCAACAGCCACCGACCCGGAAAAAGGATTTACAGATCATGGTGTTATTGTTGATTTTGGTACAGAATCAATAGATCCGTTTGTTGTTGAAGACAAGGGGCAACTATACATTATCTGGAAAGCATATGGACTGGATAAGCGCCCAATAGAATTACTGGCAAGCAAAATAACAGCCGACGGTTTAAAAATGGAAGGCAAGCCATTTACTTTATTGCGCGATGACGCGCATAAGTTAATGGAAGGGGCAAGCATGATAAAAAAGGATGGCTATTATTACCTGTTCTATTCGGCAGGTGGCTGTTGTGGCCTACGGTGCAGCTATAATGTAAGGGTAGCAAGGGCAACTGCATTTGAGGGTCCGTACACTTATTTTGAAGGTAATCCTATATTAACGGCTAACGAAAAATGGAAGTGCCCTGGTCATGGCACATTTGCTACAACCCCGGCGGGTAAGTATTATTTTTTATATCATGCCTATAGTGTTAAAGATAATATTTTCACCGGGAGAGAGGGTATGTTGGATGAACTGGCATGGGATGGTAAAACCGGCTGGCCATATTTTAAAAATGGAAACAGTCCGTCTATATATGCCGAAGTCCCTGTAAAAGACACGCGACAGGTTTTACAAAATGGCTTAACTGATAATTTTACCAAATCGGTATTATCTGATTTTTGGCAATGGGATTACAGGCATTCACGGCCAATTATAAAATTTAAAAAGGGCGAATTATGTTTAACAGGAGAAGTTGACTCGGTTAATCATACAGGTATGGCATTAACAGTACGCCCACAATCGGGCACCTATGAATTTATGGCCCGGGTATTAAATACTAATTCATCACTTAAAGGATTAGTGTTGTATGGGGATGTTAATCATGCTATCGGTATCGGTGTAACCGGCAGCACCGTACAACTATGGGAGGTAACACCTAAAGAACGTAAAATATGGAGTACAGCCGATATAAAAGCAGGTGGTTACGTATGGTTTAAAATGACAGTGCAGGACAGAACCAATTTTAAATTTTACTGGAGGCGGGATGCAGGTACATGGAATGAGCTTAATCCTGCAAGTCAACTATACGATGGTAAATCATTACCCGCATGGGACAGGAGCGCCAGGCCGGGGTTACATCAATACGGGAAAACAGATGAACAAGCTTGTTTTTCAAACTTTAAGATCACCTTTACTAAATAGTTTGGTAACTAAGATTTACGAAGTTTATATAAACTTCGTAAATCTGTTTAGCGGCAATTAGTTATAAATAAAACTACCATCTCCTCTGCGTTGCATTGCCCGTCCGTTATGTTGTGGCGAACCGCTCCATTTTTGCAGGTTAAGGCGTAAGCCAACCATGAAATATCTGCTCAGGCTGTTTGACAATGTATTGGTTACCCCGGTTGGTGTTACAGTTTGCTGTATAAACTTGTTTTGATGCAAGATGTCATAAGCATCAAATGTTATTACCAGGTTCTTTCTTTTTAGAAATTCCTTTTGAAAACCCGTATTAATAACCAAAGGGTTTGTTGTGAGGCCGCTTGAACTGGTAACAAAGCTTTTTGTAGCGCTATAGTTTACCTGGAAGGTTTTAATAAAATACATCTTTCCGTCAACGGCTAAAAGGGTTGTTTTATAAACAGTTGGTTTTGCGCC
The DNA here is from genome assembly GCF_028287845.1 of Mucilaginibacter sp. Lineage (GTDB taxonomy): Bacteria > Bacteroidota > Bacteroidia > Sphingobacteriales > Sphingobacteriaceae > Mucilaginibacter. The sequence goes on along the minus strand of NZ_JAQBOW010000005.1, from coordinate 30,337 downwards.
AAGCAGCGTTGTGAAATTTCTGTCAATATCATATCCTACATACGGATTAAATTCGATGTTCTCATTCGGATTTATTCTGGGCCCAAAACGCTCATCAAATCTCCAGTCTGTTTGATGGTATATAGCATCATTACTCATTGCAGGGCTATAACTGTAGGTTATGTTTCCGTTTAACGCGAAATTGTACTCACGATCATCAGATTGTTTGGAAATATTATACCGGCCCACTATGGCGTGTGTCCCGTTCATGTTAATATAATTGGTCTCATTTATATTTTCATAAGTGGTTTTTGTAGGGGTTACAACAAGCGGTACCAGTAATTGAACGGTATTGGTGGTTATCTGGTTATCGACAGAGGTTGCATTTATGCCAAATGATAAATTAAATTTAGAGTTAGCTATATAATCATTAAACTGGGCGTTTATTGAATTGGTAAATGCCGGGCCAAGGTCAGGGTTGCCCACTATTAAATTTTTTGGATTCGAATTATCCGTAAACGGCTGAATTTCCTGGAAAGAGGGGTCGGTATTTGTACCTGAATAAGTTATGGTAAACCTTTCTGTTTGCGACCACGAGTAGGCAAACCTGAATGAAGGTATTACCCGGAAGTAGGAGCGCGTTGTTGATATGTTTTGAAGGGTAGTTTCGTCAACCTTAGTACCATTTAAAACATAAGGTATAGCGGTGGCGCCAAGTGTTAAGTTAACTTTGGTACCGTTATACCGGTAATTAAGCATAATGCGCGATTGCGTGGTTGTATAATTGTAGATATTGTCTCGGGCGGTAAGTTCCTTTAACTGACCGTTAGCCAGTACGGTATCCTGTATAGATTTAGAATTATTGGTAGACTGGTTTATATTTCCGCTGAATTCAATTTGAGAAATGGAGCTAAGTGGCTCTACATAAGTTATTCGGGTGCTGTAAACTGTATTTTTATTGGTTCGGTTGGTTAATACGTTTGCTGTAGAATCTTTTATCACAGTGTTATGCGTACTGTCAGTAAAATTCTTGTAATCCTTATCAGAACCACCATTTGCTACGCTATTGTTTTGAGTAACACTAAATTGCACCGAAAAGTTTCTATGAGGTTTTTTAAACACGTGCACCAAAAGGGCGGTAAGTCCATAATTGGTAGAAGTACTTAAATTGTTTGTTGTACCCGTTTGCAGCAGATGCTCGAAATTTGGAGGGGTAAAATCCTTTACATCATCTTGTGATATGTTGGTTGCAGTAGATGTATTGGTATACCCAAAAGTAGGGTTTATTTGCAAATAGTTGGCGCTGTCCAATTCAACATCCATTTCAAAGCGCACCGTATGGCTTATAGTATTACGCTGACTGGTATTATTATTGGTAAAATTATCCGGGCCAAGGTTGGTATATTGCTGTCCATATTGATTATTTATAGAGTTATTATTATTAAAACTATAGGCATAGCTTGATATAACCTGTACCTTTTTACTCCATTGGTCGCGATAATTGAATGTAGGCGCCCCCGATTGGGTGGTACCCGGGGTGCCACCACTCGCGGCACCCGCGCCAACTCCTGTGCCGCCGCCTCCGCCATTAGTAGCGCCGCCCTGCACACCAGTTGAAGCCACACCGTTTACAGTGTTTCTCATGTTGCCAATTATGCCTAACACCTGGTTGGCATTTATTCGCTCTACAAAAAGCTGTGCATTATATCGGTCATCATTACCTCCTTGTACTATCACCCGGCCCGTAGTGCCTACTGATTTGTCGGCCTTTGTTGTAATATTCAATACTTTTTGCGGGTCACCGTCTTTAACGCCTGTTCTGGCGGCCATGTCGCCATAATCATCAACTACCTGTATTTTGTCAATTATATCAGCCGGTAAATTCTGAATGGCCTGCGCCACGCTACCTCCCGCAAATTCTTTACCGTTGAGTTTGGCTTTCATTACCTGCTGCCCCTGGTGGGTTAATGTACCGTCCGAGCCAACCTCCATACCTTCCATTTTTTTCAGCAGTTCGTCTAAGGTGGCGTTTTCATGAACCTTATAGTCGCTTGCCCTGTATTCAACCGTGTCTGTTTTATAGACTACACTTGGGGTGCCGTTAATTTTCACCTCATTAAGCTCGTTAGTCTTGGTTTTAAGTATTATGGGGTCTAAAACCAATCTTTTTGTGGCATCACTATAACTGAATTTTTTTATAAAAGTTACAGAGCCAATGCTTGATACCGTAATATTAAAAACATTGTATTTTACATTTTTTATGATAAACACCCCGTCCTCGTTAGTAGATGTACGGATGGTATCCATTTTTGATTTTAAGGTTACTAACGCGCCAATAACAGTTTGGCCGCTTTCATCTTTAATAATACCACTTACTTCGCGTGAAGCTACGGGAGGTGGCACTGCTGCTGCCGTACCGGCCCCGCCAACCCTGCGGGCCTGGCTCGACTGGCCGAAAATTTGGCATGACAATACTATAAAAATAGTTAGGGTAAATATTTTCTTCATGTTGTGGGGTTAGGTAAATAACGGGTTGGTTATTGGTGTTTAGCTGTTGTATTATTGTTTTGCTAAGGTATATTTCCCCCAAAAATCGGTTGGCGCAGCTAGTTCCTGGAAATCTATATTGTTTCTCCCGCCATTGCCGCCACCGCCTCCATTACCGCCGCCGCCATTACCGCCACGACCACCACCATTTCCTCCACGACCACCACCGCCGCCGCCAAATCCGCCGCCACCACCACCAAATCCGCCGGCTGCATTACCGCCAGCGTTGCCCCGGTCGGCACCAGGCGTACCATCATTGTTTCTTGGTGCTATTTGTATGCCATTAAGCTTCAAATTATAAGCAAATTCCCTGGGCGCATCTGCCGAAAGTTCTAACACCTTAAGCGGTACAGCCATTTCGTAAGTGAAATTTCCCTGGGCATCATAACCAATGGAGGCTTTTATGCTGTATTCGTTATAAATAGAAATAAGTGAATCTGTAATATCTTTAAATCCAAAAACTTTTATCTCTTTGCTTGCAGCAATAAATTGTTGGTGCTGTAAATCTGCAGCCGCTTTAATGGCCGAGTCTGACAGTGCTACTCCGCCATTTCTGCCGCCACCAAATCCACCGCCTCCTCTTTGTCCGCGCTGCCCACGGCCATTTGCCCTGTTTACTACCGGATAAGTAAGAATGAATGCGTCTTTATCTTTTTTCTTATCAGCAGTGTTAATAGTAAAGGTTATACCGCCTGCTGCAATTTTAGCCTTGTTAGTAGCATCTGTTGATTGTATTACCAGGTAAAGATATTTTGCATCATTAGCCATTGTGTAATACAGTTTGGTGCTTTTATTATAGGCCTGAAAATCATTTTTCCATTCGCTAAGGTTACCATCAACTTTAACTGCAGTAGCAGCCCATAAACTGTTAGTTTGTACTTCTTTTAATTTTGATTGAGCAAATGTTTTTGCAAAACAAAACACCATTATAATGGCCAGGGGAAGATATTTTTTCATTTTATTTAGAATTAGTTTTTGGCGATATTGGTTATTGACTGTGAAATTACGTGGAAGTTTAACAAAAATTTTAATGTCATATAATTGTTGCTTAAATATCATGTGATTGTTGCACAATGAGTTAGATTATGCATTGTAACTTATGGGCTGCAGGGTTTATTCACAGCCTTAAAACAAGAAAAAAAGCATCTATAAAGTTCTTTAAAAAATATTTGCAACAGTAATTTTAAAGCTTACCTTTGCAATCCCAATCGGGATGTAGCGTAGCCCGGTATCGCGCCACATTTGGGATGTGGAGGCCGCAGGTTCGAATCCTGCCATCCCGACACCAGCGATACCACTAGTATCAGAACCCTCTAAATTGTAAGATTTAGAGGGTTTTTTTTATGATTATTTCAATAATTTCCCTCCAGATTTTCGGACCGATCCCGGAAAATTATATCCACTAATTTTCTTTTTCATTGGTAGAACATTTAACATCTGATTTACATTGCACCCTTATCTTTGCAGTGCTATGATTAGAAGTTTGACGGACGAGGAATTATTGAGGAGGATTCAAATGGATGACCAGCAAGCCTTTTCGGTTATAGTTTACCGGTATAATATCAGGCTTTACAAGATTGTGCAAAGCCGGGTGCGGATGGAAGACGATGCAAAGGATATTATACAGGAAATATTTATTTCCCTTTGGAATAACCGTCACCAGATCCAGTCTGCAACCTTATATCCATATCTGTCCAAATCTGCGTTTTATGCCATTATCGACTGGCAAATACTTCATAAGAAGAATATATCCAGGCACCATTTATTGCTTGAAAAAGACGAGCCGTCTGTGTTTCCTATTGAAAATCAAGTAATTGCAAATGAGCTAAGACAGGAGCTGATGGAGGAAGTAGAAAAAATGCCTGACACAACCAGAACAGTTTTTCGTATGAGCCGGATTGATCAAAAATCGGTAAAGGAAATAGCTGTGGTCCTGAATTTATCTGAACAGACGGTGAAAAACAATATCTCTATAGCGCTTAAGCAGCTTCGTAAGCGAATGGTTAGCAATAACCTCTCCCTGCTGCTTTTTTGTGTCCTGATCAAAATATTTTGTTAAAGTGCTGATAATTTTCTGATCCTGGCTTCTTAACGAAGGCTTAATATAAACATAGCGATTTGTTAACGGTACGCCCCGGCTCTTTTTCAGACTATACTGATGAATGGATATATCATCAGAAAAGGAAGAGGCTATAGCGCTTCTTCAAAAATATAAAGCCGACCAATGCACTCCGGATGAAACAGCCCGCATCAGGCGGTGGTATAATTCTTTTAAGGCATACGACTTCAATTTCGATGATGTGCAATTGGCTGCAGACGAGGCTGCTCAACAAACGCTGATTAAACTTTTTGGCGAAAACAATACGAAGCAGCCCGGCGATAATAAAAGAAGCCTCGTTTATACCTTATTACGAATTGCCGCTTGTTTAATAGCCGGGTGCATGATTTACTTCATGGTTGGTAAATTTAAAAAATCACAATCCAGCTTAATTACTTATAGCAAATTTAGTACACGGAAAGGCGAGCGAAGAGAAATTCAGCTTTCAGATGGGTCTGTGGTTACGCTTAATGCGGCCTCAACTATTCAAATCGCTTCGGATTTTGGTGTAAAAAAACGAGACGTACTGTTGCAGGGGGAGGCGTTTTTCCAGGTAAGTAAGGATAAAACCCGGCCTTTTATTATTAAAACAGGGAAAATATATACCCGTGTTGTAGGAACATCTTTTAATATCAATGCTTATGCTGATGAAAATTCTGTAAGCATAGCGGTAGCCACGGGCAAGGTTCAGGTTGAAAAAGAAGATGTTGGCGATAAAACACTGATTGGTAAAAATCTTACGCATAATCACCTGCTGGTATATGATCTAAAAAAAGATACTTACCGCCAAACACTGGCTGATGCCGACACGTTGAGCGCCTGGAAGACAAACAAGCTTGTATTTAGTCAAGCTCCTATAACACAGATAGCCCACGTGCTTGAAAGGAACTATAATATATCAGTTGTGCTTATCGGCCAGCCCCGCAAGCCGGGTCTGTATACTGTAACATTTGATAATTATTCACTTGAAAAGCTGTTACCCTTGCTGGCAAACTTGTCTGGGATAACTTATGAGCTAAAAAGGCAGCAACTGACTATAAATATTCAAAATTGCAGATAAGATGCACAGTAACCGTATTTAAAATAATAATATATGTAGAAAGGAACTCAAAAAAAATACAGGAAATGCGCCAACATTTCCTGTACAATAACCTGCCGCTGTAGCAGCCGCAGTAATTCAAAGATTACTGAATCATTAAATATTAACAAAAATGCGAATAAATATTTACAAAAATATAGCCATACCATATACCATTAATTTTCTTTTTAAGTTTATGCGTATTCAATTTATTATCATCCTGTTATTTCAAACTATGTGCATGGCCGGTACCATAAAAGGCCAAACGATGAATGATACCAGGATAAGCTTAAGTGCTCATAATGTTTCTTTAAAGGCCGCTTTTTATGCCATAGAGCAAAAAACGGATTTTTCTCTGGGTTATAACGCGAAGGATGTTAATGCCGACCAAAAGGTGGACATTACTGCCATGGATGAACCTGTACTTGTTATCCTTAAAAAACTCCTTAAAGGTTATAAAGGAAAAATTAGCCAGGTGAATGAACGCAATATTTTTCTGAAAGTAAAGCGAATTGAATCTAACGAAAGTTTTATTGTAGAGGAAAATATCCCGGTAGTTAAAGTAACAGGACAAGTAACTGACGAGATGGGGCAACCGCTACCTGGAGTATTAGTATCCGAAAAAGAAGGTAAAAATTCCACCTCGACAGATAATAACGGAAAATATAGTATCAATGTGCCTGATCATGCAGTGCTTAACTTCCGTTTTATTGGTTACGCTGCACAGGATCAAACTGTGAAGGTAACAGGACAAGAAGTAACCATGAACATATCCATGAAAGTTGCTAATAACGGGCTTAATGAAGTTGTTGTGGTAGGATATGGCACTCAAAAAAAGATAGACCTAACAGGTGCCATATCAACGGTTAGCGGCGAAGTCTTGGCTGACAGGCCCACGCCAAACGTTGCAAGAGGATTAGAAGGGGTAGTTCCTAACTTAAATATTGTGATGACTGATGGTAAGCCCATACGGTCTCCTTCATTTAATATCAGGGGAACTACTTCTATTGGAGGTGGAGGATCGGCATTGGTATTAATTGATGGTGTACCTGGTGATCCGGGCTTGTTAAATCCTAATGATATCGATAACATATCTGTTTTAAAAGATGCCGCATCAAGTGCTATTTATGGAGCAAGAGGTGCTTATGGAGTGGTGCTGATCAATACAAAAAATCCAAAAAAGGAAAAAACCACTATTAATTTTAGTGCCAGTTATACCATTAATCAAAAGACGATAAATCCTTCTGTAGTAAGCAATGGATATGAATGGACAAAGGACTTTGCAGACTCTTACATGGGTTGGTATGACTATCGTTCGCAGCCAACAACAATAAATGGGGTTTTACCTTACAGTCCGTCTTTTTTAGATTCTTTAAAAGCAAGAACCACCAATCCCTCACTGCCACAGGTAACAGTAGATCCCGCTACCGGAAAGTATGTTTATTATGGCAATACCGATTGGTATAAACAATTATATAGACAGTCAATGCCTGCAACAGATTATTCATTAAATATTGCAAGCAGCACTAAAAATACCAGCTTCTATATATCTGGCCGCGCTTATAATCAAAAAGGAATATATACCTATAATCCTGATGACTTTAGCCGGTATAATCTTCGTATGAAAGGTACTATAAATATGACGCCCTGGTTAACCCTGTCAGATAACCTGGATTTTAATTCTTATAAGTATTTCTATCCTCTTACAAATGGCAACGCACCAGTTACAAGATACCTGGATATTGCTGCATCTCCGGTGGGGGTAATGTACAACCCCGATGGGTCGTTAACTCCGTCATCTTATCTGGCAGTTGGTGATTTAGCTACAGGAAACAATAATTCCAACACCAACCAATTGTATATAAGAAATACGGTATCATTAAATGCGGATGTAATTAAAAATTATTTAAACGTTAAGGCTGATTTTTCTTACGCATACACGAATTATAACGTATTGTCACAATTTTACCCTGTGAGCTACAGCGCAGGCCCTGGTCTTTCTGGCACTAGCGTAAATAATTATTTGAATAATTCCGGTTCAATTACTAATTATTGGGCTACTAACGTTTACGCAGAGGGAAAAAAGAATTTTGGAAAACATTCATTTAAACTCCTTGCGGGAACAAATATTGAAGACAATAAAATAAATACAAATAGTTACCAGAGAGACGGGTTGATAGATCCTTCATTACCTAATTTCAATTTATTAAACGGAACAAACTATACCATTACAGGGGGTGGTAACGAGTGGACCATTGCCGGTTTTTTTGCGAGGTTAAACTATAATTTTGACGAGAAATATTTATTTGAAGTAAATGGAAGATATGACGGCTCATCAAAGTTTCCGTCCTATTCTCAATTCGGATTTTTCCCTTCTGTTTCTGCAGGTTGGGTAATGTCTAAAGAGCATTTCATGTCGTTTGCATCAAGCTGGTTGGATAATTTCAAGTTCAGAGCTTCCTACGGCAGCTTAGGAAATGGTAATATTAATCCTTATCAGTTTATTCCTCAAATGGCTGTAGCTCAATCAACTTCAACAAGTATCAATGGCGCTTATCCCACTTATACAAAAAATCCTAATGTTTTACCTACAAACTTAACCTGGGAAACTTCAACTACTATTGATGGTGGATTAGATTTTTCTATGTTAAACGATAGGTTAACAGGATCTTTTGACTATTATTCAAGGGCCACTACCGGAATGTTTACGCCTAGTCAGCCCTTGCCGGCAACCTTTGGTGCAGCGGTTCCTAATGGCAATTTTTCTAATCTAAGAACTAACGGCTGGGACCTTTCTTTAAATTGGAGCGATCATATTTCAAAATCAGTAAGTTATTCAGTAGGGATTGTTTTGTCTAATTATACTTCAACTATTACGCAGTACAACAATCCAAATGGGATTCTTCCTTATGGCGGCGTGAACACCTACTATAAAGGCGAAAAAGTTGGAGAAATTTGGGGATTTACCACCCAGGGTTTGTATACTGCTGCGCAGCTTGCGGCGCCTCATCCAAATCAAACATCTTATATCAATGTTTCTAACTCCAATATTCCATTACCAGGAGATATTATGTTCAAAGATTTGAATGGAGACAATGCAATTAATATAGGTAAGGGTACTTTAGCAAATCACGGCGATTTGAGCGTTATTGGAAATTCAACACCGAAACTTCCTTATGGCGTTAATCTTGGTTTAACTGTTAAAAATTTCTCATTTAGTGCTTTCCTTCAGGGAGTTAGTCATCTAGACTGGTGGCCGGGAACAGATGCGGGCCTGTTTTGGGGGCAATACAACCGCCCTTACGGATCGATACCTTCTAATATGATGGCAAATGTATGGTCTGATAGTAATCCTAATGCCTATTGGCCAAGATACAGGGGATATGTTGCTTTAAGTGGTACAAGGGAATTAGCTGTAGTACAAACCAGGTATTTGCAAAATGCTGCTTACCTAAGATTGAAAAACATCAACCTTACTTACAATATCCCTCAAAGCTTGGTATCAAAATTAAAAATAACCAACGCGAAAATTTTCTTCACCGGTCAAAATCTTTTAACCTTTACTCCATTGAGCAAGTACGCCTCGAATTTCGATCCGGAAGTGATTTATGGTTCAGACCCCGAGGTTAATCCCGGCGTTAATATCGGTAACGGGTACTCTTATCCAATGTTAAAGTCTTATTCTTTAGGTATCAATTTAACTTTTTAGATCTTTTAAAAAAATATATATGAAAAAGTTCATTTTATTTTTCACCATCCTTTCTATCCTCGGGTTTACGAGTTGTAAAAAATTTTTAAATGAACAGCCGTTCTCTAATCTAACTCCCCCGCAGGTATTTCAAAACAGTGGTGATTTGGCACTATACGTAAATTCTTTTTACGTAGATCAGGTTCCTTCCGCTGCAACTCTTGCCACTGCAGATAATACTTCTGATTATATTACCGGCAACACCATTCCTCCCCTTATGGCTGCATCTACTAATGCAAATAATCCTGTGGCTGATCCTGCTACTAATGGAAATAATGCCGGAGGGTGGTCATGGACAATTTTAAGGAACATTAATTATTTTTTGGACAACAACACGAGTAGTAAAATACCTGTAGGTGTTAGAAATAGTTACAATGGTACAGCAAAATATTTTAGAGCTTTATTTTATTTCAAAATGCTTAAGCAATATGGTGATGTACCCTGGTACAGTCATGCAGCTTCCCCAGGAGACAGTAGTTTGTATAAGCCAAGAGATCCGCGAACTTTAGTAGCAGATTCTATTGTAGCTGATTTGAATTTTGCCATTAATAACTTAACGGCAACAAAAGATCCAAGCAGTACAACCATTACCAAGTGGGTTGCTTTGGCCCTTAAATCAAGATTTTGCTTGTTTGAAGGTACTTTTAGAAAGTACCATACGGAATTAAATTTAACTTCGACAGCTTCTGTTTTTTTAAGTGCATCATTAGATGCATCGAATCAAATTATAGCTTCGGGTAATTACAAGTTACACAACACCGGTAACCCTTTATCAGATTACAGAGTGCTGTTCACAACTCAAGCACCCTGGAGTGATGAAGTTTTGCAGGCTTCTGCTTACAGCAGTACATTAAAATTGTATAGTTCATTAAACTCGCTTTTTACAAGTCCAACCCTGGGCTTCAGAAGCAGTTTAAACAAGCAGTTTGTTGACTGTTATTTAAATGCAGATGGAAGCAGGTTCACTGATAAAGGCAGCTTTGATACGATTTCGTTTGTAAATGAAATGAAGAACAGAGATCCCAGATTACAACAAACCATCCGTTGCAATGGCTATAAAAGAGCAGACGGCTCGGCAGCTCCTCCAGACTTTTCTTATACTTACACCGGGTATGATATTTTAAAATTCACACTCGATGATAAAACTTTGGATTATAGTTCATTAAATAATAACTCCATTCCTATATTCCGTTATGCAGAAATTCTTTTAAATTATGCAGAAGCAAAAGCAGAGTTGGGCCAGTTTACCAATTCAGACTGGGTTGCCACAATACAGCAAATAAGACAAAGAGCCGGCATTACTAATTCGCCTTATCCAACAATAGCAGATCCTTATTTAACTTCCACTTATTTTCAAAATATATCAGACCCGGTATTATTAGAAATAAGAAGAGAACGGGGAGTAGAACTTTTTTGCGAAGGATTGAGATTTGATGACATTAAAAGATGGAAAACAGGACAGATGATGTCTTTGCCTTATCTGGGTATATATGTTCCTAAAATGAACACAAATTATGCTACAAACGGAGATGGGGTTTTGAATGTTAACTTTGTTTCAACAGTACCTACACCTACAGTAAAAGGAGTGTTTTATTATCTGGTTCCGGTTACTTCGGCAAATCTTACAAATGGCACCACTGGTAACATTCATTGGCTGCCAAACTATGATGCACAGAGACAGTGGAATGATAAATATTATTATTATCCCATTCCAACAACAGAATTGGTATTAAATCCAAAATTAAAGCAAAATCCTGGTTGGTAAACTCAATTGCAATTTAAAAATCTCTTAAGCAATATGCATCATACGTGTTTTCGTGTGATGCATTTGTTGAAACTCAAATAAATTAACTTAATACTACCATGAAAAAAAAACTTTTTATTGCATTTGCAATGCTTGTTTCGTTCAAAGCAGGCGCGCAAAGCTTAGCTGACATAGAGAAGCAAAGAATCATGTTGCCAAATGGATGGGGCATAACAAAAGTTGGCGAAAGCTTACCCCTGGGCGATCTGCCTTTAAATATTGCTGTCAGCAAGCAGAAAAAATATATGGCTGTAACCAATAACGGGCAAAGTGAACAGTCTATCCAATTAATAGATGTTGCTTCGGGAAAGCTTGCAGATGAAGTTACTATCCCCAAATCATGGGGCGGGATAGTATTCAGCGCTGACGAAAAAAGCCTTTATGCATCAGGCGGGAACGACAACTGGATCTTAAAATACACTATACAAAACAATAAGCTGGTTACGGCAGATACGATTAAATTAGGAATCCCCTGGCCCAATAAAATTTCGCCGACAGGAATTGAACTTGATGATAGCAGGCAAATATTATATGTAGTAACCAAGGAAAACAATTCGCTATATGTTATTGATCTGCAAACCAAAAAAGTTCTGCAGCAATTGCCATTAGGAGCTGAAGGGTATACCTGTATGCTTTCGCCTGATAGAAATGAGCTGTATGTAAGCGTTTGGGGAGGTGATAAAATATTAATTTACGATACTAATAAAAACAAATTTATTGATAGTGTTAAGGTAGGAGATAACCCCAATGATATTTGTCTTACCCATAACGGAAAATACTTGTTTGTAGCCAACGCTAATGATAATACGGTTTCTGTAATTGACATAAAAAAAAGAAAGGTACTGGAAACATTAAACGCGGCTTTATATTCAAGTGTGCTTAGCGGGTCAACAACTAATGGTTTAGCCTTATCATCAAACGAAAAACAACTATATATTGCTAATGCTGATAATAATTGCCTGGCCGTATTTGATGTTAGCAAACCCGGTTTCAGTAAGTCTATGGGTTTTATTCCTACAGGTTGGTATCCTACTTGTGTTAGGGTAATTAATAAGAAAATTTATGTATCAAATGGGAAAGGGTTTTCTTCAATGGCTAATCCACATGGCCCTAATCCTGCCAGCAAAAAGCAAACCGTGGTATTACATAGAGCGACAGAGAGTCCGGTTCCCGTACAATATATAGGCGGTTTATTTAAGGGCACATTAAGTATTATTGATGTTCCGTCAACGCAATTATTATCAATTTATTCGCAGGCTGTATATCATAATACTCCTTATAGCAAAGCAAAAGAGCTTGTGGTATCAGGCGAAGAAGCAGGAAATCCAATACCTAATAAGGTTGGTGCGCCTTCACCTATTAAATATGTATTCTATATTATAAAGGAAAACCGCACTTATGACCAGGTTTTAGGCGATGTTAAGGAAGCCAACGGAGATACCAGCCTGGTATTATTTGGTGAGAAAGTAACTCCTAATCAACATGCTTTAGCCCACGAATTTGTTACGCTGGATAATTTTTATGTGGATGGAGAGGTTAGTTCTGACGGGCATAACTGGAGCATGGGTGCTTATGCAACAGATTTTTTGGAAAAAACCTGGCCCACCATGTACGGCAGGAGAGGCGGAACTGAGGCATCTTCTGGATATAATGCTACCGCAAACAACAAAGACGGCTATATCTGGGATCAAGCCAGCAGATCGGGAGTGAGTTACAGAACCTACGGAGAATTTGCCAATAATGGCAAAGCTAACATACCCGTGTTAAAAAACCATTTCTGTACCTATTACCCCACTCTTAATTTTCGTGTGAGAGATACAACAAGGATAAATTTCTGGATGAAAGAGTTTGATTCATTGATTGTTGCACACGCTGTGCCTCATTTAAATACTATCAGATTAAGCAACAATCATACAGAAGGGACCGCTACGGGCAGGCCTACTCCTTTTGCTCACGTTGCAGATAATGACCTGGCTGTTGGTATGTTTTTAAATCATTTAAGCAAAAGCCCTATCTGGAACGAAAGCGCTGTATTTATTGTTGAAGATGATGCTCAAAATGGCCCGGATCATGTTGACGCTCACCGTAGCCCTGCGTTTGTTGCCGGTGGGTTTGTAAAAAGGGGGTTTGTTGACCATACGATGTATTCAACTTCATCAGTGCTGCGCACTATTGAACTTATTTTAGGTATGCCACCCTTAACCCAGTATGATGCCGCCGCAACGCCTATGTGGCGCTGTTTTACCAATAAGGCAGAGAGCAGTACTTTTATTGTGAGACCAAATAAGGTAAATCTGAATGACAAAAATGTGGTACAAAATAAATTCAGCGCGATATCGAACAAGCTTGATTTTTCGAAGGAAGATCTTGCGCCGGATCAAGTATTAAACGAAATTATCTGGAAAGCTGTTAAGGGTGAAAATTCACAGTTACCCAGCCCAACCAGAGCTGCATTTTTTAAAGAAACAAAAACTGACAAGGATTAAGTGAGATCTCATCACTATCCGAATAAATCAAATAAAAAGACGACCACTCACTCGGTGGGCAGCAATACCTGGTCGTTATCAGGCGTAACATTTACCGGTAGCAATACCTGAAAATAAAAATAACCGATGCGGCGGGTAAATCACCACAGTGAGCTATCGGAAAACCTCTTCAAAGAAATTTGGAGAGGTTTTTTAATTTAATAACGATATTTGATAAAAACCGCTATACATTGTGTCATAAAGTATTTGCGTAGTTTTAATATAAAAATGTTTATATACCCTTTCCATTTACTATTCAATGCTATTAATTTATAAGCGGTAAGTTTAATGAGTTAAGAATAACAAATATATGTTACAACAGGTTTTATCATATCAGATAGCTGACAGTATTGATATAAAAATGTTCAAATCTGCCTTTAAGTCTGATTTGTATTTTAGCGATACTGATGAATTATTTTATATAATAGATGAAGGCCAATATATTTATGTTTTTAAATACGGGGTTGTTTGTTTTTTAAACTATGATGCGGTCAAGATATCTGAATTTTTAAGGTTAATATCCTCTTATTGCAAAAACAAATTTGACCAAAGTTTTGAAGAGGAATTTAAGATACAAACGAACTCGGTTAAAAACAAAATAGGTTTCAATTCAATAGAGATCATAGGAGAAGATATTGAAGTGTTGCGTTTAATAATGCTGAATGTTTCACAATCAGTCGCACTTGATTATTATCATGAGCAAACGACTAAACTGATGGAGGAAACAAATTATCATACCCAGATACTGGAAACCAGGGGTCGACTTGATCTATCAGGTATAAACCTAAAAAAATATATAGGCAGAACACTGGTATTAAAAAACCGAATAGCTGAAAACCTCTATATTTTTGATTCTCCTCCCGAAACATGGGAAGATGAAAATCTAAATAAAATCCACAACGATCTTAAACGGACCTTTGACTTGAAGGAAAGGTTTAGGAATATACAGGAAGGGTTAAATATTATTAAAGATAACTACGAACTTTTTAAGGACCTGTTGCAATATCGAAACAGCTACAGGCTCGAATTAGTGATCATTATCCTGATCCTTGTGGAAGTGCTGAATATTTTCGCTCAAAAAATATTTAATTGAATTTAACGGGAAAAGATCAGATACATGATTTTTAAAAAAAATCGCTGATCAATTTTGATTCAGCCCGTTTATAAAAGGGGCTCCATAGCTTTAATTTTTTACTTCCAGTTATACTTGGTTTATATTATGTCAACATTCAATTAAATATAAACTCATGTTTTATAAATAGTTACAGTAAACAGCGCTGCGTTTCCATTTATATTTTGACTTTGGAATTAGCAGTTACCTTATTTATCCCTTTTCTTTGATAGGTCGTTTAATGGCCCACACCACAATGTAATTGTCAATTATAAACCATGAAATCGGATCAAAAAATCTGATCAATTTTTATGCGTGTTTTTTAGATTTAATTACAGCGAAACGGTATATAACCCACCACTTAAAAAATAAAATTATGAGTATCAAATTTAATTGCATCATCATTATTTTGGTTTTTAAAACATTTATTAGCCCGGCGCAGGAAAACCGTGGTGCTACTATTCCCTGGACAACATACGAGGCAGAAGATATGAAAACAACCGGAACTGTCATGGGGCCCAAATACGGTCCATACCAGGTTGAAACAGAATCGTCAGGACAAAAATGTGTAAAACTGAGCGAAAAAGGACAATCTATTGTATTTACATCCAATACAAATGCTAACAGTATGGTAATACGTTTCAGTCTTCCCGATAGTAAGAATGGAAACGGTACAAATTCCACACTTTGCCTATACGTTAATGGAAAACTTATTAAGAATTGTAAAATCAGATCGAATTATGCTTGGCTATATGGAAAATATCCGTTTACAAATAGCCCGGATGCAGGGGTGCCCAGGCACTTTTATGACGAAGTACGAATAAAGGATTTGAAAGTTCGCAAAGGCGACCTGATCAGCATAAAACGCGAAGATCAGGAAGGCGACGATGCTGGTTACAGCATAATTGATTTGGTTGATCTTGAAGATATTGCACCACCATTAAAGGCGCCCGTTAATTCCCTGTCAATTACTGACAAAGCCTTTACAGAAAGTGGCCTTACAACGGACTATACGCAAGCGCTTAAAGACTGCATAGCTAAGGCTATAGAAACCGGCAAGAGTGTCTGGATCCCTGCCGGAACGTTTAAAATTACTGGTGACATCATTGTACCGGCAAATTTAACCATTCAGGGCGCAGGCATGTGGTACTCCATACTGGCAGGTGATGAAACACTTTATACCAATATGAACAGGCGGGTAAGATTAACAGGCGATGGCAGTAACATCCATCTTGCTGATTTTGCTATTGTTGGAAAACTGAATTATAGAAAAGACAATGAACCCAATGATGGTATTGTGGGATCTTATGGAACAAACTCCACTATTTCACGGATTTGGATCGAACATACGAAAGTAGGAATGTGGGTAGAAAATTCACAAAACTTAAAAATTACCGATTGCCGTATGCGGAATACAATGGCCGATGGTATAAATTTTTGTGTTGGTATGAGCCAATCTACTATAAGAAACTGCACCGCGCGCGGTACAGGAGATGATTGCTTTGCCATTTGGCCCGCTACGTTTAAGGTACAAAAATTTTCGCCGGGGCAAAATCTGATAATCAATTGTACCGCTCAATTGCCATTTTTGGCCAATGGGGCAGCTATTTACGGGGGCGAAAGCAATAAAATAAGTAATTGTTCATTTGTTGATATTTCGCCGGGGTCGGCTATTTTGATCAGCACCACCTTTCCAACCGAAAGTAAAGACAAACGCATCAATAATAATTTCAGCGGTACTACGGTTGTTGAAAACTGCGATATAAAAACAAGCGGCGGCTTTGATCATGAATGGGATTGGCGTGCCGCTGTTGAGATATGTATTGATAAGCGTAGCATTGCAGGTATTAACATGCGTAACTTAAATATTGATAACAGCCTGTCGAACGGATTAAGTGTAATTGCTAAAAACGGTGATGGGCAAACCGGTGTGTTAACAAATACTATCCTGCAAAATATAAATATTTCAAACTATGGAATTGGTGTAAAAGGCAGATATGGCCTATACATCTCTAATGGTGCCTATGGTAGCTTAAATGTTAAGCGATCAAATATTCGGGAAATGAAGAATGTATCTGAGAATTTCACGATAGTTCAATAAACAAAACAGTTATTTCTAAGTTGTATATGAGCAGGTGTTTATCCGGCCAGGCCTGCTGTCATTCGCATGGCAACATAAAAGGGATAAGGACCTGATTACTGATATTTTAAGAGTTGCTTTTTATACCGGTAGTTTGCAGGGCGATGATGCGTATTCGTTAACTTTATGTTATATTCGTTTTAAATTAACAACTTGTGAGCGCTATTCATTTACTTGATGATGATCAATTGGCCGGGCTGCTGCGGGATGGAAATGAATTGGCTTTTACAGAGATTTATAACCGGTATTGGGATAAATTGTATTACACAGCTTATAAATTATTAAAAGATACAGACGCGGCCGAAGAGATAGTTCAGGACGTGTTTTTTATTTTATGGAAAAAAAGAGAGACCCTGGCCATTAAATCCTTAGCTGCTTATTTGGCCTCAATGACCCGTTATGCGGTTTATCGTTTGATCTCGAAAGAAAAAAACATAAAAAAACAAGAAAATATTGCCGGTTTGTTAGGGGTAGCGGCTATGTCCGAGATGAATGTCGATAACAAAATATTACTGGAGATCATTACCCTGTTATCGAATAAACTGCCCGAGAAATGCCGCCTGGTATTTCAATATAATAAATTACAGGACAGATCGCTTGCTGATGTCGCTGTGCAATTAAATATGTCGCGGAAAACTGCGGAAGGGCATTTGACAAAAGCCTTAAAAATAATTAGAACCAGCATGGGTAATTTCATGGCTTTGCTATTCTAGGTACCTCCCTATAATTTCGTCTTTTTCCTAAATCCATTCCTTTAATTTCAAAAAAAAGCATTTCGTACCGAGGGTGTTTTGCTCCGACTTGTCTCTATAATATAAAATAAGGTTATAAAAGTTTGAAATGAGCATAAACCAACTAAAGCGCCTGGCGAAAAAATATTTTGCAGGTACCGCATCCGTAGCAGAAAAAGAAATGCTTCATCAATGGTATGACGCTGCCAGCAAGGGCTGGGTGGAAATAGTTGATACCAGCGTACCCGAAACTGAGGAGCAGGTAAAGCAGCGTATATTTAAAAACCTGCAACAACGGATACAGCTTGATAAAGTAGCACAGCCCCCAATAATGAAGGCGGATTATCCTTTAAGACGCTTTTTATGGCCGGCAGCTTCCGTAGCGGCAATTTTATTAATTGGCTTTTTTGCTTTACAGTTATATAATAAGCAAATATTGCCTGTTGAAAAACAAATTGTTAAGGCACCATCAAACAAAGTTATCCGGATCATACTCGCGGATGGATCAAAAGTTTGGCTGAACGCGGGGTCTGTATTTAAATATCCCAAAACTTTTAGTGCCAAAACCCGTGAAGTAGAACTGGTAGAGGGCCGGGCCTTTTTTGACATTAAGCACATGGATAATCATCCGTTTGTGGTTAAAACCAATAATTTAAATGTAACAGTTTTCGGTACCTCCTTTGATGTTCGTGCTTATAAACGCGAAGGCACCACTAAAGTTAGTGTAGTTACCGGTAAGGTTGGTATCACAATACCTAACCAGCCCGCTAAACCGGCTATTATGCTTATAGCTAAAGAGGAAGTTGTTTTAAGTACGGCTACCAAACGCGTGGTTAAGGCAGTTACAAGAGAAGCTGTTGTAAACTTATGGTGTAAAAACGTGCTGGTGTTTGACCAGGAAGATTTGGGCAACGTATTTAAAGCGATAGAAAAAAAGTATAATACCAAAATAACGGTAATGGATAAGGACCTTTTAAAAGAGCACATATCAATAACACTGGGCAACCAGCGCCTCGATACAATAATGGAAATATTAAGTTTTACTAAACACTTTAATTATAAAATGGCCAATGACAGTACAGTAGTTGTTAAATAAGGCATTCCTTTCTTAGTAGCTAAGAAAGAAAAACCGGGAACATAAATGCCCCCGGAATAGATTAGCCGGCTGTAAACATGCTTGATACCCATAAACAGCACAGGCTCAGTTTAATATTTAATTTTAAACCATTACAAATATGAAGAATTTTTACGGCAAATTATTGCCTATACTTCGAAAATGCATGCGCATTACTACAATTATTATTGGAATTCAAGTATGTTGTACCGCAATGTTGGCAGCAATGGGCACGCGCGCCCAGGAAATGAATTTAAATGTTGAAAATGCAAGTGTTAAACAGGTGTTTAAACGTATTGAGCAACAGGCGAATGTAACGTTTGTTTACGATGCGCAGGTAATTAATAAATTACCGGCACTTACCCTGCATATTACCAAACAACCCCTTTCCGAAGTTTTAACCGAGTTGCAGGAAAAAACCCATTTACAATATAAGCTGGTTGGTAATTTTATAGGTGTCGCGCAAAACTCAGGGAGTATGCCCGTACTTACATTAGCCAACCCCGAAGTAAAATCCACCATTAAAATAAGTGGTGCTGTGCGCGATGCAAGCGGACAGCCGATTATTGGGGTAACTGTTTTATTAAAAGGCACACAAACGGGTACGCAAACTAACGAAAACGGGCAGTTTACCATTGATGCTAATATTGGTGATGTACTGGCATTTAGTTATGTTGGCTATATAACAAAGGAAGTTATCATTACCTCACCGGCTCCAATGAGCATATTACTGGATGAAGATTCTAAACAACTTAGTGAAGTTGTAGTGACCGCTTTAGGTATAAAAAAAGAAAGAAAAGCATTAGGCTATTCTATCACAGAAATTAAAGGCGATGAGCTTACCCAGGCACGGGAGCCAAACCTGATGAACTCTTTAGAAGGCAAAGTTGCCGGATTGAATGTCAGCGGTACAGCCGGCGGTCCGGGGTCATCATCAAACGTTATTATTCGTGGTGTGTCAAGTTTAACCCAAACATCGCAGCCATTATATGTAATTAATGGCGTGCCTATGGAAAACAATCCAAACAGTGCTATGGGTACCCAATATGATAACCAGCCCGATTTAGGTGATGCCATTGGTAATATTAACCCGGATGATATTGAATCCATATCCGTATTAAAAGGAGCTGCAGCTTCTGCATTGTATGGTTATCGCGGTAAAGCAGGTGTGATTTTGATCACCACCAAAAGCGGTAAAGGCAACAGCATTGAGTTTAACTCCAATTACGTTGCCGAGTCTGTTATCAATTCAACCAACTGGCAATATGTGTATGGCCAGGGTGCGAATAATATTAAACCCGCCGATGTTACTACAGCTTTTCAATCGGGCCAGTCAAGCTGGGGCGGAAGATTAGATGGAACTAATGTTGTACAATTTGACGGCGTTTCACGTCCCTACATTGCACAACGAAATAATATAAAGAATTTTTACCGCACCGGCGGAACGGCAACAAACACCATTGCCTTAAACAGGAGTTTTGACGGCGGATCGATCCGTTTTTCGGCCAGTGATCTGACCAACAGGGCCATTACGCCTAATTCCGGCTTAAACAGGCAAACATTCAACTTAACGGCTAACTATAATATTACTAAGCAATTAACAGTTGATGTGCGTAATAATTATATACTTGAACAAGCGCATAACAGGCCGTTTTTAAGTGACGGGCCGGGTAACTCTAATTTTAACGTTACCTTATTGCCTACAAGCGTTGATGTGAATGTTTTGAAAAAAACAATTAATGCTGATGGCAGTGAGTATAGTTATTCAGGCAATACGTTTGCAACAAACCCATGGTTTGCTGCAAATAACTTCATTAATAATACCAATAGAGAAAGGTTAATATCATCAGCTACTTTACGTTATAGCTTTGATAATGGTTATTTTATACAGGCACGCGCCGGCAGAGATGCTTATAATGACCGATATACCGCTGTTGTACCTACCGGAACAGCGTATCGTCCATTGGGCACGTTAGGAGAAACCACCACTAATTTTTCTGACCTGAACACCGATGTATTATTTGGAAAAACATTCAAAATACAGGATTTTACGTTAACTCCTAATATCGGCGGAAGTTACAGGCGTACAAAATCAGAGTCGTTTTTAATGGGCGGTAATAACTTTATTGTTCCTGGCGTTTACGTCATATCAAATATAGGCCAGGCAAATCCTACCACCTATACCCCTTCTGATCTGGAAGTACAATCATTATACGGTACCCTGGAGCTGGCTTATAAAAACTACCTGTACCTTACCGGATCGGCACGTAATGACTGGTATTCTACGCTGGCAACACCGGGAATAAATAATCCTTTAAATAAATTTTACCCATCAGTAAATGGATCATTTGTATTCACAGAATTTGTACATAACGATTGGTTAAGCTTTGGTAAACTGCGTGCAGGCTTTGCACAAGTGGGGCAAGCTACCAATCCCTACCAGACCCAGCTGGGCTATAACTTTAACTCATTATTAAACGGCAGTCCGCTTGGTGTAATTGCCAATGTAAATATTCCCAACAGTAGTTTGGTAGCCTCGTTGGCGACAGAGCTTGAAATTGGTACCGAACTACGTTTCTTTAACGATCGTTTAAGTTTAGATGTCACCTGGTATAACAAAAATTCAAAAGATGAGATTGTTGCTGCCCCGGCATCAATTACTTCAGGTTATGGAGGTGCTATATTAAACATTGGTAAATTACAAAACAGGGGTGTTGAGGTGTTAATATCCGGCAGGCCACTTAAATCAACCAGCTTTTATTGGACAACCTCACTTAACGGATCCATCAATAATAACAAGGTTATTGCTTTAGCAGCCGGCCAAACTTCATTGCCGGGGGCTACCTCACGCACAGGCAACGGTTTTACGCAGGATATTGTGGGCCTGCCGGTGAATCAGGTCATGGCCTTTGATTACAAGCGCGATGCCGGCGGCAATATTCTTAAGGATGCAAATAACGTACCGGTACAAGGCGACCTGAGAGCCTATGGCTCTGCCTATGCTAAATGGGTTGCGGGCTGGAGCAACGAATTCTCTTATAAGAAATTCACACTGTCATTCCTGATCGACGGTAAATTTGGCGGAAAATTATTCTCTGCGACAGATTACTATGGTTATTTTTTAGGTCTGCATCAGGCTACATTGGTTAATCGTGATGCACTGGGTACACAGGCAGCTACTTATTATCAAACACTTGCAAATAATGTATCCGGCTTATTTGTTCAGGATGCCACCTTTATTAAACTGCGTCAGGCAACACTTGGGTATAGCTTACCGGCAAATTTGTTCCATGGTGCTGTTAAATCAGCATCAATAAGCCTGGTAGCACGTAATTTATTTTACTTGCTTAAAAGAACGGATAACATTGATCCGGAATCTGATTACAGTTTTAATGCGCAAGGCCTTGAACTAGGTGGTGTACCTGCAACCAGGACCTATGGTTTGAACCTTAATGTTAAATTCTAATATTAACCACTACTAATCTTATTAAGATGAAAAAGATATTTAAATACGCTTTGTTAGCTTTGGCGGGCATAATTTTTTCAACGAGCTGTAGAAAGGATTTTGAAAAAATTAATACGAACCCGGCCACCTATAATCAATCTACTTTTGATCCTAATTATTTGCTAACCAGTGCCCAGTTGGGTTACTCGGGCAGTACAGATTTTAGTTATGATACCTGGAGGGCAAATTTAATTTATTGTTCCACCATGATTCAGGGATTATCAACCGTTATTGGTTACTGGGCCGGGGATAAATATATACTCAACTCTGGTTATACTGCAGCTTATTGGGGATTCTCTGGTACAACACCAACAGGGGGTGACGGCGCTTACCCTGAACAGGTAAGGCCAATAGTTGATATTGTACAATCAACAACAGGTAAGGCACAATATAAAAATCTGCACAATATGGCCCGTATAATGAAGGCGCTTATTTTTGAACGTATTACAGATCTATATGGCGATGTGCCGTACACGCAAGCCGGTGTAGGTTATTATACTAAAACATATTTTCCGGTGTATGATAAGCAACAGGCCATTTATACAGACCTGCTAACGGAAATAGCAGATGCTACAGCACAACTGGATCCTGCTGCTGATAAACCAACAGGAGATAAATACTATAATGGCGACATTGCCAAATGGAAAAAATTTGGTAATACCCTATTGTTACGCGTAGCTATGCGTTTAAGCAAAGTTGATCCGGCTACGGCTAAAATTTATGTAGCAAAAGCTATTGGAAATACCATGACCAGTAATGCAGATGATGCCTTTTTACTGGGCGATGCCACAGGTGGCAGAACTACAGTTAACCGTAACAGCCAGATACTTTTAGGCGACGGCGGCCAGGAAAACTTTTATACCCGGTGGTCAAAAACTTTTATTGATTTTTTAAAGACCAATAATGATCCGCGTTTATCAAAAATAGCCGTAACTAATTTATATGTAACTGATGTTACTAAAGATCAAAATCCTGCTGCTAACTCTAACGCTGCAATACAAAAAGGTATGCCTAATGGTAAAGACCTAAGCGGTATAGCCGCCCAGGATGTGCGCCAGGACCCAAGCTTCACGGCATTTACAGATTACTCATCACCAAGCCCGGCTTTAATAAAAAGGAACGGTCCAACCTTCGTACTTACTTATGGCGAGTCTGAATTGTTGTTGGCCGATGCTGCAGAGCGTTTTGGTATAGCCGGTAGCGCTGCAACCCATTATCATGACGGCATGGTAGCAGCGATGACTTATTTAAGCGAATATGATCCGGCAGCAGCAGTTACTGTTGCGAGCGCTGAAGCTTATGTAATTGCCCACCCTTATGTGCCGGCTACGGGTTTACAAATGATAAATACCCAGTACTGGGCGCTTACCAATACAATGCTTGATTTTTATGAATCATGGTCAAACTGGAGAAGATCGGGTTTTCCTGTTTTAACTCCTGTAAATTATCCGGGTAATAATACCGGTGGTACTATTCCGCGCCGGTTCCCTTATCCGCTAACCGAGGCCGGAAATAACACCGTCAATTATAATGCAGCGCATAATGCTGTAGTCGGCGGCGATCTTTTGACATCCCGTGTTTGGTGGGATGCCCAATAGTTGATTTATTAAAACCCCTGCCGCCTGGCGGGGGTTTTAACTCTGTTAATTTTACCATAAAAATTTAATTGCCTTATATTACTATGCCCAAACTAAATCTACTAGAAGAAACCCGCTACGAAAAACTAACCGTAACAGTATATCCTGATCAGAATATAGCCGCTATACAAGTGGCTAAGCGTATAGCCAAAATTATCATCAATAAACAAGAAAATAGTGAGCCCGCTGTATTGGGCCTAGCAACAGGGGTAACCCCTGTTGGTGTTTATGCGGAGTTAGTGCGTATGCATCGCGAAGAAGGTTTAAGCTTTAAAAATGTGATCACCTTTAACCTGGACGAGTATTACCCCATGAAGCCTACAGCCGCGCAAAGCTATGTGACCTTTATGAACGAGAACTTGTTTAACCATATTGATATTGACAAGGAGAATATTCATATCCCGGATGGAACTTTACCACAAAACGAAATTGCCCAATTTTGCCTAACGTATGAGCAGAAAATTACTGCGTTGGATGGTATTGATATCCAGATTTTGGGTATTGGCCGTACCGGGCACATCGGCTTTAATGAGCCGGGGTCTGCACCTAATTCAGGCACGCGCCTGGTTACTTTGGATGACCTTACCCGAAGCGACGCTTCGCGGGATTTTGGTGGCAAAGAGAATGTGCCGGATAAAGCGATTACCATGGGTATTGGCACCATATTTAAAGCCCGCGAGATTATTTTGATGGCCTGGAACCAAAAGAAAGCTGATATTATTAAAAAAGCAGTTGAAGGCGAAATATCCGGCATAGTGCCGGCTACCTATCTCCAGCTATCAGACCATGTAGAGATTATTTTAGATGAGGGCGCGGCAACTGCACTTACACGTTTTGATACACCCTGGCTGGTTAAAGATTGTGAGTGGACGAACAGGCTTAAAAAGAAAGCAATTATTTGGCTCGCTGATACGCTTGGTAAACCCATACTAAAGCTTACCGAAGAGGATTATAACAATCATGGCATGGCGCAGCTGGCCGTGCAGCAAGGCCCCGTTTATAATATTAATATTGATATTTTTAACCGGGTACAGCATACCATTACCGGCTGGCCCGGCGGCAAGCCGGATGCTGATGATTCGCAACGACCGGAAAGGGCCGAGCCTCCGGTTAAAAAAGTGATCATATTTTCGCCTCACCCGGATGATGATGTTATATCAATGGGCGGCACATTTATCCGTTTGGTTGATCAGGGACATGAGGTGCATGTAGCCTATCAAACTTCAGGAAATACTGCGGTTTGGGATGACGATGTGTTGCGTTATATGGAGTTTGCAATTGATTTTAATAAAAGTATAGGCGATGATCATAATAGGCTGACGGGTATTTATAACGATATGCGTCAATTCTTTGCAGGTAAGTTACCAAATCAAATTGATACTGCCGAAATACGTGAGGTTAAAGGATTTATTCGAAAAAGCGAAGCAATATCTGCAGCGCGTTATGCAGGTTTACCAGATGATCATATTCATTTTATGGCGCTGCCTTTTTATGAAACCGGCAAAACCAGGAAAGATACAGCAGGTGAGGCAGATATAAAATTAACGATAGAACTGTTACAGCAGGTAAAACCACATCAAATATTTGCAGCCGGCGATTTTGCCGACCCACACGGAACACACGTGGCATGTTTTCATATTCTGCTTGCTGCATTGAACCGTTTAAAAGAAACCGAAGATTGGGTGAGAGATTGCTGGCTATGGCTGTATAGAGGCGCATGGCATGAATTTGCTACTTATGAAATTGAGATGGCCGTGCCTTTATCTCCGCAGCAAGTAATCAGCAAACGCAATGCTATTTTCAAGCATCAGTCGCAAAAAGACAGGCCGGTCTTTCCTGGCGAGGATGCCCGCGAGTTTTGGGTCAGGGCCGGTGACCGGAACCGGGAAACAGCACATTGTTATGACCAGCTGGGTCTGGCCGAGTATGAAGCGATGGAGGCTTTTGTGCGCTATGAATTTTAAGCTAATGATTATAGCGATATGGCCGCGTTACCGGGTGCGGGCCTGTGGTACAGGCCGTATCAGCTCTTTAATTTTACTGGCCACGCTGTTAACAGTTAACGCTTTTGCCCAAGTAAGAGCCGTAGATCTGAGTATTAAATGGGGGGTAATTGAAAATAATTATGGGAATAAAGCACAATCTCTTTCAGAACTGACCCTGATTACGCGGCATCAATTTGCGTTACCGGCAAAAGGCTGGAAATTGTATTTCAATTTTGCAGCGCCGGTTGTTCCACTTTCTTCAACAGGCAATGTCAATATTACTCCTGTTAACGGCGATCTTTTTTACCTTTCGCCTACAACAGATTTCAAAGGAATCAATAAAAATGATTCATTAAAAATCCGGTTCGTGGCATCCAACTGGCTAATTAATAAAACAGATGCTCCGGAAGGGTTTTATTTGATATGGGACAATACCCCGACCAGGTATTATGCTATAAGGCCTGTTATTTTAAAACCATCTACCGGGCCAGGACAATTTTTACGTTCGCCTTTAGATAAAATTGAAGTAAGCACACCTCAATTAGTATTTGAACAAAACAAAACCATCCCCTATATACCCGCTGATAGTTTGATAAAAATATTCCCGACACCCCAAACATATCAGCTAAGTGCTGTTAAATTCAAGTTGGACAGAGGCGTTAAGGTAATTGCCGATGCCCGGTTTAAAGCAGAAGCCTTGTATTTAAAAGAGGAGCTAGCCAGGTTATTGTTACCTACGGTTACCCCATCAAAAAATACCATAAACCTGGTAAAAAAACAAATGCCGGAAGAGGCTTATGAACTGGAAATAACCAATAATCGAATAACGATCGCAGCAGCATCAGGCGCTGGTATTTTTTATGGGTTGCAATCACTTAAAACATTGATATCGCCGTTGGCCTACGGCAGCGCCCAAAAAGTTATCCGTATACAAGGGGTGAAAGTTGCTGATCAACCGCGCTTTGGTTACAGGGCCGTTATGATAGATGTGGCGCGCAACTTTCAGTCTAAAAAGCAACTACTAAAACTGCTTGACCTGATGGGTTTGTATAAATTGAACGTACTCCACTTTCACCTTACTGATGACGAAGGTTGGAGGCTGGAAATACCTGCCCTGCCTGAGCTGACAGCCATTGGAGCTAAAAGAGGCCATACACTTGATAATAACCAAAAGTTGCAGCCGTCATTCGGATCCGGTCCTTTCACTAGTAACCGTTCAGGTAGTGGATTTTACACTAAGGCCGATTTTATTGAGCTGTTGAAATACGCTACCGCGAGGCATATAAAAATCATTCCTGAAATTGAAAGCCCGGGACATGCACGTGCTGCAATAAAGGCAATGGATGCGCGATATAATCGCTATGCCAGGCAGGGTAAAATGGTGCAGGCAAACCAATACTTGCTGCATGACAGGATGGATAGCTCGAAATATACTTCTGTACAGTATTGGAACGATAATGTGATTGATGTTTCCTTACCATCAACGTATAATTTTATGGAAATAGTTACGCGGGAGATAAAAGAAATGTATGCCGCAGCACGAGCCCCGCTCCAAACCATACATTTCGGCGGTGATGAAGTACCCGCCGGTGTATGGGAAAGATCGCCGGCTTTTTTCAGATTAAAGAAAGCTGATACAGCGATAAAACGTACGGATGACTTATGGCCCTATTATTACCGCAAAATAGTTCATATGTTAAACGCAAATGGTTTATATCTCACCGCATGGGAAGAAGCGGGCTCAAACAAAATTGTGCAAAACGGCAAAATGACAAGTGTTATTGATACAGAGCTGACGGATAAAAACGTACACCTGGAAGTGTGGAACAATGTATTGGGTTGGGGTTCAGAGGATCTGGCTTATAAATTGGCCAACCGGGGTTACAAAGTTATATTATCATGTGTGACCAATCTTTATTTTGACCTTGCCTATGTGAAAGCGTTTGATGAGCCCGGCTATTATTGGGGAGGGTATTCGGATGTAGCTAGTTCATTCCGCTTTATACCTTATGATTATTTTAAAAACCCGGCAAAAGATAGGATGGGTAATACAGTAAACCCATTGTTTTTTTTAAATAAAGAAAAATTAACCGCTGCAGGAAAAAATAATATTATCGGTTTGCAGGGAGCTCTGTGGGGCGAGAATTTACACAGCGCCGCAAAAATGGAATATATGTTATTGCCCAAATTATTGGGATTAGCAGAACGGGCATGGGCCAGGGAGCCTGCCTGGGCAACAGCAGCTGATACAATTAACAGCGTCTTGTATGATGATAGCTGGGCGAGATTTGTAAATATATTAGGCCAGCGTGAACTTCCCCGCTTAACCTATTACGCGGGCGGGTTTAATTATCGCATACCAAGTGCGGGCGTAAATAGGGCCAACGGCCATATCATTGCAAACTCCGGTTTGCCCGGTTTTGAAATTCATTATACTACCGACGGTAAAACACCAACCCTAAAAAGCGCTGTTTTTAAAGATTCTGTCAAAACCGGGCACTTAAAAATAGGTTTATTTAACCCTGCGGGACGGTCAGGGCAAATAGTAACTCTTGAAAATAAATAGGAGTTTTCCAGAGGTTAGCTACCGGCACGCTTCGCCGCAGGCTGCTTATTTGATAAA
Source organism: Mucilaginibacter sp. (assembly GCF_028287845.1). Classification (GTDB taxonomy): domain Bacteria; phylum Bacteroidota; class Bacteroidia; order Sphingobacteriales; family Sphingobacteriaceae; genus Mucilaginibacter. Next base: position 1,712 of record NZ_JAQBOW010000005.1, on the reverse strand, counting down.
CGCCGGGTAATGCAAAAAGTACAGGCAAGTGGTTCAAGGTAGGTCAATGGTAGGCCAGGGTCAATGTCATTAAGTTAAGAGAGATCATTTTAAAAAATGCGCCGTAGGGGCAAAATGTCGGTAGAAAATATCATATAAATTATTTGGCGTGCCGTCAGGTACGCAACATCGGCGAGGTTTCGTACCTGACGGCACGGGCATTTCTTTGGTATTTATTCTTCTACCGACCTTGAACCCCGATGGGGTTTCTCTTAACTTAATGACATTGAGGTCAGGGTAGGTCAGGTAGGTCAGATCAGGTAGGTCAGGGTAGATCAGGTAGGTCAGCCACATCTTGCTCCATTCTAAAACAAAAAAGCAAAGATTTTCGACTTGAAAATGGACTCAAAACGTGACTATCCCGCTCTGAAATTATTAGGAAGATCAGGATATTTTTAAAACAATATTACTTTTAAGCTGTGTTTAATTAGAGAAGCTTTCATGTTTTTTCATTCTCACACCTACCATAGCGCTATTTCAGCCAATAACCTTTCTATCAAACCGCATATAAAATTTATTAAATAAATCTAAAAAATTGAAAGGAGATAAATTATTGAAAAGAAACAATTTAAATGTTAGGTATTATTTAGCCCTTATTAGCATTTTCAACAACTAATAAAGTTATTCAGAATTTGTAGGCTATAAAAACAACGAGGCCAAAAAACATTAAAGGAAATGCCTACCCCAATAAATGTAGGCACTAACCATAATTTTTAAAAAAATGCAAACACAATCAAAAAACACAGCCCCTGTTGAAAGGTTTTTCAACGAGGTAATTAACTTGCACAAACCGGAAGTATTAGACCAACTTCTGAGCACCGATTTTGTTAGCCATGATTACCCTAAGCCCCATATCAATAATAGCAGAGAGTCATTAAAAGATGGGATGAATGCGATGATTAAGGCATTTCCTGATATCAATATAAAGATAGAAGATATGAGAGAAGCGGGAAATGAAGTAGTAACCCGTGGCACCTGGACAGGTACACAAAAAGCCGACTACATGGGAATTACAGCGACAAATAAAAAAGTAAATGTACATTTTATTGATATCTGGAAAGTTGAGGATGGCAAACTAAAGGAAAATTGGGTACAGATGGATACAATGGAATTGATGCAGCAACTGGGCAAGATACCGCTTTCCTGAAAATGATTAAAGCAGGTTTTGCCTTGGTAGTTGTTTTCATGTACAACCTGAAAATAACTACCAAGGCAAAATAATCCTGTTAATCCCGTCTATCCTACCAATCTTGATTCAGACAAGGCAGTGGCCCACGTTAGGGATAGGAGCGGATACCGGCCCAAAGCCTAATGCCTGCAGGCGTATGAGTGTATAGCCTGTTAAAACGCCCAAATCATTGTCGTATTCTATTACTTTACTAATAAAACACAATATGTAATGTGCCTGCACAATTCAAACACTCACAATCACAGCATAAAATTAAGATGCAAAGTATTGTATTTCTACGAATTCAATTTTAAAAAGGGCATATAAGGATGTACAATCCAACCCCTCACTTAATCAACCAATAAACTATCTTACCATCTATTGTAATTGTGTAATAATACAACTATCTTTGCACCCACAATTAATAGAATTATTTACGCTTTAGTATTATTCAAGTAATGTATTTAAGTAAAGAAGCAAAAACAGAGATTTTTGCAAAACATGG
>NZ_JAQBOW010000165.1 GCF_028287845.1 Mucilaginibacter sp. | reverse complement strand
GGTATTGGAGCTGGTGCCAGATATGGAGAATTTCTCTTTCCCTTTAAATTTGTTATACAAAAGCTGGCTCTCATAATTGTCTTGCGTACCTATGCCTCCATACAATTTGCCAAAATAACCGTTCTTTGAGTTTTCCTTCAGCTTAATATTAATGGTTTTTGTTTTTTGCCCGTCATCAATACCGGTAAAGGTGGCCTGGTCGCTTTTCTTGTCGTAAAGTTGCACTTTGTCTACCATGTCAGCACGTATGTTTTTGGTAACCAGGGTAGGGTCATCGCCAAAAAACTCCTCGCCATCAACCAATACCTTACTTACCGTTTGCCCTTGCGCGGTAATTTTGCCGTCTTTATCAACCTGTATGCCAGGCAATTGTTTTAGCAGGTCTTCAACCTTGGCATTGGGCTGTATAACATAGGCGTTGGCATTAAATTCGGTAGTATCACCTTTTATTTTTATGGCTCTGGCAGATCCTTTAATAATAACGTCCTGCAGCAGGCGCGATTTAAGTATCATGCTGAGCTTGCCAAAATCATGCGATGGCTCAACTTTTTCATCTAACGTAAACCCTTCGGTATAATCGGCATAGCCGGGGTATGATAATACCAGTATAAATTTACCTTTAGCAAGATCATTAATGGCAAAAGATCCGTCGGGTTTTGCCCGTGTAAATTTGCGCAGGATAGAATCTTTGGCATTTAACACCATGATGGTGGCGTTTGTTAAAATTCTCTTTTCAGCGGTATCAACTGTAGCGCCTTTGATGGAATAAGAGCTTTGTGCTTTTACTGTTAACGCGAATAGCAAAAGCAAAGCAATGGACGAAATTGTGATTTTCATTTGGTAGGATGTGGGTTGGTTTAGGCTTGGTTGGTTAAATATTTATCATAGTATTTAATTATAATGCAAGGTATGATGCCGATTTGCGTCGGCTAAATAATTGTGATGAAACACCTTTATAAAGTGACGAATCATCATTTATTTATTAATAATATCCAGAAATATAAAAAAGGTTACGCCATGCGGCGGCGACACTGTAAATAGCGATGTGATTTTCATTTTATTGAGTATTAGGTATAAGATATTGGTGTTAGGTTATTGGTATTAGGTATAATTGGTATTAGGTTATTAGTATAAGGTATTGATAAGGCTAATATATAACTAAAAATTTAGTAATATAAAATATTTAACATTTTTAACACTTATCTGTCTATAAGACAACATAAAAACTAAAGTGTTACAGTTTGCTGCTAAGGTTTAATTTAAATGCTGCAATTGCTTAAATGATTTGCCGTTTAGCGTTACCGTAGCGCTGTCTGTATAATTATAAGTAGCGTTGGCAATTAGGTTAAATAGTTTCAGATCGCTTTTGCCAATGATGTTAAAACGGGCCGCCTTGATCCGGTTATCGCCATGAACAGTTATAGTAGCCTTGCTATCGCCGGTACTTGCATCTAATTTACCCAATGAATTTTTGCTTAATTCAATTTCTGTAAACTTATTGGCGTGTATGATCATCATATCCTGAGTAAAGCCGCTAACCGTAGTTTTACCATCTGTAAGCCAGTCGGGTAAAATATGCGGGGTTGTAGTTATAACGCTCACAGAAGGGCAGATAATAGTAACGCCTGTTTGAAAATAGCGGGCATTTTTTTCTTTATTATCTATATAAAGGGTATTGTTGCGTTGGGTAATAACTACTTTGTCTTTTAAATATTTATTTACCCAAACTTCAAATTTAGGGCCCTTTTCAATATTTATGCTAAGCGTGTTGCCTACGTTATTTTGTACCGCGTTAAAGCTATTTAATGCGGTATGTTCCATGTTATAAAAACGACTTTTATAATCGCCTTTCACATATTCGGCCTTTAATTGAAAATCATATATAGCTAAATAGGCAAACATGATAAATGTTGCTGCAAGTAGTAATTTATTACTTGTTTTCATGATAAGTATTTTTAATTATTGTAAATTTTTAATTTGAAATCTTCGTAACGTTTTTGCACCTCGTCAAGGCTAATATCCAACAGGTAAAGGCTCCTGAAAAAGTCAGGAAGCTCCTGTTGCATGAAGCGCTCTTTGCGAATGCTCTTTATTTTTTCGATAGCGTCGGCTGTTACAAAGAGACCCAGGCCACGTTTATTAAATATAATTTCGTGCTGTTGTAAGTATTCGTAGGTACGCATTACCGTGTTGGGGTTTACCTGCAACTCCACAGCCAGTTCACGTACAGACGGTACTTTTTCTTCGGGTAGCCATTTGCCCAATGTTATATGCTCGCTCACGTAATCTGCAATTTGCAGATATATAGCTTCCTTATCTTTAAAATTCATATTATATTTCCTTTTCCTTTAATCTAAAGAATGCACTTGCCCAAAATAGAACCACCACTATAGCTAGCATCACCAGGTTAGTATTCATCATGCTATCAGTAGGATTAATGTAAAAATAGTTTTTACCTTCAATGTAAAATGCCGATCCGTATGCTTTCCCATGCAGATCCTTCACATCAGTTACCAGGTGCAACAGTGGGTCGTTAATTATTATAGAAAATATGAGGTAGATAAAAAATACAAAAGCGGTTTTTATGAAATGCAGTTTCTCAAAAAATATGGCTCCCCAGATAGCAAATGCATGAAATATAGCAAATATCAAAAAACCGGCCTATGCATTTTGCTCGGGATCAAAAATGTTGACTAACTTGTTTGGCTCATGAACAGGCGGGACACTGACACTGATGATTGCCCAATCGACAACATAAAATACGCCAACCAATACCAATTGAAATATGATGTATGAATATATCCACGACACCAGGAACTTTTCAAAATGTGATGCAGGTAAGGTAAGTACCCCTGTAGCTTTTCTTTTATTGCCCAGCTCTGTAAAAGTTAAACTGGTAAATATACCGCCGGCACCGGCAATCAAATAAATAAACATGATGGATTGCATTTGCAGGGGTAAACGCCCGCCGCTGGAGTAAGCGGCAAAACCCATCAATGCGGCAGCTATGCCCGCCAACACGGCCGTAGATAACAGATTTGTTTTTGCATGCTCCAAACTGTGCTTTTTAAAAAGCGGTATAAAACGTTTTAAGTTAAAGGTATTATTCATGGCCGGGTTTGTTTAGGATATCTATCAATTGTGTATTATTAGAAATGATGGCATTAAACAGCAATTCCATATCAACTTTATTGTAGCTCTCGTCGTTGCTTTCTGTTATGGCGTTAAGACCCATCATGCTTTCCTCGGCGTAAATATAATCTGTGCCGGTTGTAGGAATAATGCTGAAACTTATTCTTTCGGCAATTTCATCCAGGCTTTTGGCAACCACAATTTGTTGGTTATGCAGCACCAGTACAGCATCAATCAGGTTATCCAGATCGCGCACCTGGTGGGTTGATATAATGATGCAGCGATTTTCGGTTAACGCAGCCGCGATAATTTTACGAAACTGGGTTTTCGACGGAATGTCTAAACCATTGGTAGGTTCGTCCATCACTAACAAGGATGTATTGGTTGATAAACCAAAAGCAATGATCACTTTTTTTTGCTGACCGAATGATAGTTTGGTTAACAGTTTATCTGTAGGTACATCAAACTCTTTAAGAATAGTTATATACTGCCCGTGATCAAATTGAGGATAAAAATGCGCCGTACTATCAGCAAATTGTTTGGCATTTACGGCCGGCAGATATACCTCCTCGGGTACAAAAAATAGTTCCTGTAAAAAAGAGGGTAATCTTTTATCAGAACTTATACCGTTTACAGTGCAAGTGCCTGCCCACGGAAAAACCAGTCCGGCTATATTTTTAAGCAGGGTAGATTTACCCGCGCCATTCATACCCAGCAAGCCATAAATATGGCCGGGTTGCAGGGTCAGGTTTAAATTATCAAATAATTTTTGCTTGCCGTACCCAAAAGTTAATTGCGATATTTTGATCATATTGGTGTATTAGTTAGATAGTACACTGCAAATGTAATTAATGATTTTACATTACCAAATATTTTTATAAATATTTGATAATTAGTTAGAACGCGTGCCGTTGACTCACCCCGCGGCACTTCGTGCGCGACCCTCTTTTCCGCGAAGCGAAGAGGGTCGACAAGCGTAGCGATGTCGGGGTGAGTAACCGCCATATTAATTAACTCAACCTATAACAAAAATGCCTTATAATAAGATTGTGCATAGTTGCCCCAGCTTTTCATAGCTCCGTCAAGCGTTGCCCTGAAAGTTTTGTTGGTAGCTACTTTGCCTTTTTTAGGTGGTATCAGTGTAGTTTCGGGTATTTTTATGTCATTTACTTTGGTGGCGCGCCAAATAATATTTTCGTGCGGCAGGGCCACTTGCAATATCATTCCCGGTAAGCCGGTGAAAGATTCGGGCCCACCTGAAACCAGTATTTTATCAGTATAAAACGCTACTACATAAACCGAGTCTAATATCAGCGCGTTGGCCCTGCGGCAGGTATAGCCGGCAATTTCACGGGTTTCGTCGGTAATTTTCCAGTTAATTTTACGTGTGCTGTCCTTTAACAAAAAGGTTTCTTCAAAAACACCTTTTTGTGCCACGCTGCTGCCTGTTGCTACATCAGTATAAATGGTGTTGTTTTGCTCGGCGGCAGTTACGTAACCGAATGAGCCGTTTTGATTTTCATTTACAATAGGTACAAATAAGGTTTTATTGTAGCCAAACGTTAGCGTACTTTTAAGTACTTTAAATTGAGGCTGTGTTTTTTTTAACTGATCAAACACAGGCTTCATATAGGCTTCATTATCCTTGTTGATGTTCCTGCTAAAAATGGCATAGATATTTGAACTTTTTTCAAACTCAATAGTGCCCGAAGTAATGAAATGTGAGTCCTGTGCCAGCGCAAAATTACCCGACAGCAGTAAACAGCAAATTGTTGTAATTAATATATTTTTCATAGCTATAATTATTTTGTTGCTGGCGCCCCTGCGCCCATTTTTGTAAAATCCCAGGTAACTGATAACATAAAATATCTCCTGATGGTGTTATAACTGGTTTCGGTTATCATAGCGCCATAGGCATTCCGATTGTATCCTATGTTTTGATTTAGCAGGTCATTGCCTGTAATGGATAGCTTAAGATTACTCTCTTTTAAAAAAGCTTTGCTTAAAGTTGCGTTCAGGTTAGAGTGATACACTTCCTGGTTAAACACTTCTGATTTGCCGGTATAGGTAAAGTCAAGATCAGAGCTAATCTGCATTTTACCCGGCAGGTAAATATTTATATAGCTATAACCATTAAAACCTCTGCTGTTATTGCTGCTACCGGGTTTTTGCAATGATGATTCGCTTACATTAAAACGAGGGCCAAAAAAGAAGTAAAAATCATACTTCTTTTGCATGTATTTGCTGATGTCTAACCCACCCGAATAGCTTGAACTGTTGGTAGTATTTAACACGTTGTTAACCATGTTATAAGAAATATTTGAATTGATATTTGTATTAAGCCCGATATTAATATCTGGACCTGCTATTTTACGTCTTACCCCACCATATATATAATAGTTATGCGGCGTTTTACCGCTAAGATTAAAAAATTGCGAGGTTGTTTTACCCGCGGCATCGGTACTGGTATTGCTTACAATTTGGTTTATAGTATAATTATAGCTGCCTTGTACATATATACTTTGCCCGCTTAATACCTTATAAGAGTTATATCCACCACTAATATTATTGGTGAATGATGGACTAAGATCAGGGTTGCCTAAAGTAATATAAAACGGATTGGTATTGTTTTTTAATGGTTGTATCTGGTTTATAGACGGTTGATTGGTATTGCCATTATAATTTAAGCGTATAGATTGCTGTTGCGAAAATTTATATTGATAGCTGGCCTGCGGGCTCCAGTTAATAAATTGCCTTTTAAAAATATCGCCGGTGTATTCATCAATTTGTGTGTAGGTAACATCAGATGCGCGGGTGCCAAAATTTAAAACAGTTTTGCCTTTATTATAATTAAATACGGCCCCCACTTGATTGGCCAACTGATCAAACTTAAAGTTGTTGCTAAAGGCAGGATCAAGTATATCATAGTTTCCGCCGGACGATTTGTTGAATGATTTCTGATCGGAAATACTATTATTAATATTCACGCCATAATTAAATATAAGCGAGAAGTATTTAGAAAGGGGCTCGGTATAGGTTATGTTTGAATTGAATATTTTATTACGGTTTAAGCCGGTTTTATATTGGTCTATATGTTGTGTACTATCCACCGCGCCGGTTACTGTGTTATAGAAATTAGCGTCAGATTTTAAATAGTTTTTGGTATCATTATTATTTATCGATTCACTTAACAAAACAGAAAATGTGCGGCCCTTTTTCTTTAGCTTTTTAGTGTAAAAAGCACTTGCGTTATAATTATGCTGGTCGGCATTATTGTTAAGATCGCGGGTGCTGTTATTCAGCAAAGTATCAGCCCCTCTTGTGCTTGAATACACATAGTCGGTTTTACTTTTTGTGTTTTTATAGGTAGCATCAAAAGTTAATTTAAGGTTTGATGTAGTATCGAAAGTAACCTGGTAAATCCCATCAATTTTTTGCCTGAAGGTAGAGTTATGGAAGGTTTGATTCTCTACACTGTTTATTACACTATTAGGCAGGTTGTTTTGCGTTCTGGTGGTTTTAGTACCGTCAATATCCAGCGCGCCCAATTTATAATTAGCATTTACAGATTGCTTATCGCTGTTCCATTTATTATCATAATGCACCCCGCCGGTATTGGCCTTTGGTATGCCCTGTCCGTTATAGTTCAGGTCATTGCCATTGCCCGAAAAATATATATTGCCATTATCAGCAACCTGTACATTGCTGGCATCGCCATATTTTTGGTTATCGTCCCAGCTAAGGCCGGTTTTGGCGGTATTGGAGCTGGTGCCGTATATAGAGAATTTCTCTTTCCCTTTAAATTTGTTATACAAAAGCTGGCTTTCATAATGGTCTTGCGTACCTATGCCTCCATACAATTTGCCAAAATAACCGTTCTTTGCGTTTTCTTTCAGCTTAATATTAATGGTTTTGGTTTTTTGCCCGTCATCAATACCGGTAAAGGTGGCCTGGTCGCTTTTCTTGTCGTAAAGCTGCACTTTGTCTACCATATCGGCACGTATATTTTTGGTCACCAGGGTAGGGTCATCGCCAAAAAACTCCTCGCCGTCAACCAATACCTTACTAACCGTTTGCCCTTGCGCGGTAATTTTTCCGTCTTTATCAACCTGTATGCCAGGTAATTGTTTTAGCAGGTCCTCAACCTTGGCATTGGGTTGTGTAACATAGGCGTTGGCATTAAATTCGGTAGTATCACCTTTTATTTTTATGGCCCTGGCAGATCCTTTAATAATAAC
>NZ_JAQBOW010000161.1 GCF_028287845.1 Mucilaginibacter sp. | reverse complement strand
ATACCCTGCCCAATGTAATTGAAGATTTAGACAAACTGGACTTTATATTTGTTGATGGCAATCATCAAAAAGAAGCTACCCTGAAATATTTTGAATGGTGCCTGCCCAAAGTGCACGAAAATACCCTGCTGATATTCGACGATATTTACTGGAGTGAAGGCATGAAAGAAGCCTGGGCCGAAATAAAGGCACATCCGCAGGTAACCGCAACTGTTGATCTGTTTTGGATAGGATTGGTATTTTTCAGAAGCGGACAAGTTAAGGAGGATTTTGTGATTAAAGTATAAACACGATTACAGGATTTGTTTGATTTTAATGATTATATTTTTAATCTGGCTCATGATTATGTTTAATCCTGTTTATCAAAAAAATCTCTCAATCGTGTCAAAATGCTTGCCCCAGCCCAACATAAAAGCCGCTTTCGCGCTGTTCGCCCGCTGGTTTTTGACCAACGCCATAGTCAAGCCTTACGCTAAGGCCCTTTTCAATATCAAAAAAGTAGCGTGCACCGCCGCCATAGTTAGGCTTTAGTTGGGCAGCACTAAACATAGTATGAAATACTTCGCCGGTACCCACAAAACCAACCACCCCAAAACGCTGGTTGATGCGGTATCGCAATTCGGTTTGGCCGGCTATAAAATTACGATCGCGGTAACGGCCGTTATAATAGCCGCGCATCATTTCATCACTGCCAAGTGCCGGCAATAAATAAAACGGCGACCTGCCGCCTGTCAGGCTTTGTTCCTGCACATCAACACCCAACACCAGTTGTTTATTCAGCGCGAAAAACTGCGCGTATTCTATATTAAAAAATCCGCCTGTGTAACTATTATTGCCAAAAATGCCCTGCATCGCATTGAAATAGGCTGTAACGGTCATTCCTTTGGTGGTGTAGGTGTTGTTGTTTCGGGTATCGTAATTAAAGCTTGGGCCTATATATACAAAGGCACCCCCTGTACGGTCCTCAATTTGCGGGTCGGTATCAAATATGCCGCCTGGGTTATTGTTCTTGTATTTAAAATTTACATCCCCGCCAACAACGCCTATATAAAAGGCACTACCCATACGCTTTTCGGCGGCAAAGGTTAATTTATATCTTTTCTCGTCTATATGCTCAATATTGGCTTTAGCCGTGTTATTACCTATGCCATAAAAATCAAAAGGAAAATGGGTATAACCCGCGTAAGCTGTAAAATGATATTTGTTCTCGGATGTCCAATAACTGATATTTAAACTGGTGCGGGTTTGACCCTTGGTAGTTGCGGTAGCATAACCAAAAATGCTTGAAACGCGGGTATCCAAATGAACGGTATCCGTATAAAATGAAAATAAACCGGCACCCCCGGCTTCAATACCGGTTTCGGGCGATGTGGTAAGAACGGGTACAATAATAAAGCTGCTATGTTTACTGGTATCTTTATTAAGGTACATGTGCCGGATAAACTGAGGTATAATATTTTGCCCAAAAACCGGGGTAAAACGTGCAGTAATGCTAATTATAATAAGGAACGATAAAAGTTTTCTCATGAGTGATATAAGGGTACGAAGATAAATTTTAAGAAATAGTTTGCAGAAATAAAATTTTTTTGGTGTGGCGGCGATTACTCACCCCGACATCGCTTTGCTCGTCGACCCTCTCTTCGGCAAGCGGGAAAGAGGGTTGCCCCACCTTAAAACCCTCTTTCCGCCGAAGGCGAAGAGGATGGTCCAGCGAAGCGCAGACGGGGTGAGTAATCGCCGGCATTGTTTAGTACACTAGCATTTTCAAAATTAAAATTCTGTTTTAATCAAAATACCTACTTTTGCGGCTGATTTATTTATTATCAAAAATGAGCACTACAAAAGGACCCGTATCCCAATTTATTGAAAAAAATTACCTGCATTTTAACGCTGCCGCGTTAATGGATGCCGCAAAAGGCTATGAAACCCATTTGCTGGAAGGCGGTAAAATGATGGTAACATTGGCTGGTGCTATGAGCACAGCCGAGCTGGGTATATCGCTTGCTGAAATGATACGCCAGGATAAAATTGCCATCATATCATGCACGGGTGCCAATTTGGAAGAAGATATTATGAACCTGGTGGCGCACTCACATTATAAGCGTGTGCCTAACTATCGTGATCTGAGTCCGCAGGATGAGTGGGACCTTTTAGAGAGCCATTATAACCGGGTAACTGATACCTGTATCCCCGAAGAAGAAGCTTTCCGTAGGTTGCAAAAGCATATTCATAAAATATGGAAGGATGCTGATGACAGCGGTGAACGCTATTTTCCGCATGAGTATATGTATAAAATGCTGCTGAGCGGAGATTTGAAGCAGTATTATGAGATAGATCCTAAAAATTCATGGATGCTAGCTGCGGCCGAAAAGAACTTGCCGATAGTTGTACCGGGTTGGGAAGACTCTACCATGGGCAACATCTTTGCATCATACGTTATAAAGAACCAGATTAAAGCTGTTACCATGAAAAGTGGTATTGAGTATATGGCCTGGCTGGCAGATTGGTATGTTAAAAATTCATCAGGTAAGGGCATTGGGTTCTTTCAGATAGGTGGTGGTATTGCCGGCGATTTCCCAATATGTGTTGTGCCAATGCTTTACCAGGATATGGAAATGCCCGAAATTCCGTTCTGGAGTTATTTTTGCCAGATATCAGACTCTACAACTTCTTACGGTTCTTATTCGGGCGCGGTGCCTAACGAAAAGATAACCTGGGGAAAACTGGATATACATACGCCAAAGTTTATCGTCGAATCCGACGCTACCATTGTCGTCCCGCTTATATTTGCCTGGTTGTTAGGGCAATAACAAAGACTTAAATTTTGCAAATAAAGGCACTTTTATAATTTATTTAGAAAGATTATAAATTAGTTATTGCTGTCATTTATTTGTCAGCGATTATTTAATAAATTATACTTTTGTGGCTGAAAAAATCGATATAAGTCACGTCTTTTATCAGTTTCAAATACTAGTACAATAACTATTTAGCATCAATACAACTTTATGAGAAGCATCTCATTGATTTTTAAACAATTCTCAAGGCCGGTTTTACTACTTGTTTGCTTTGCTGTTTTGGGATTTTCTGCTAAGGCACAGGGCGACGCTGCAAAAGGCGAGGCCACATTTAAATCTGCTGGCTGTACCAGTTGCCATAAGATAGACGTGCGCATGACCGGACCGGCTTTGGGCCCAATCATTTCATCAGAAACTGATGATAAATGGTTAGCCAGTTGGGTACACAACAGCCAGGGTTTAATAGCAGCAAAAGATCCTAAAGCGGTTAAGATTTCCACAGAGTTTGGCGGAGCGGTGATGCCGTCTTTCCCAAGTCTATCTGACGGTGACGTTGCTGACATTGCAGCTTATGTACGTGCAGACTGGAAAACTATGCAGGATGCGAAAGCAAAAGCACCGGCTGCAGCTGTAGCTACAGACTCAGGCCCAAGCAACTTAGTTGTTTTTGGTTTAATAGGCGTAATTATTCTTGCCTTCATTATCATACTGGTATTGAATAAGGTAATAGCTACGTTAGAGCGCTTGCTAGGCGGCAAAAGATTATTACCTGAAGAAGCTGAGGTTACAGAAGAAGCAGCAGTTGCTACTGACAAGTACGCTACTTTAAAGAAAGTCCTGAAGAATAAAAAACTGGTATTCTTTATTCTGTTTTGCGGTACAATTGCTATGGGCAGCTGGACATGGGTTGCTTTATGGAACACCAATGTACATCAGGGTTACCAACCGGTACAGCCTATTAAGTTTCCGCATGATCTGCACGCAGGTATCATGAAAATTGAGTGTCAGTATTGCCACTCGGGAGCTTTTAAATCTAAAAACGCATCTATACCATCATTAAACGTATGTATGAACTGCCACAAGGTTGTTAAAACCGAGTCGCCGGAGATACATAAGATCTATGACGCGTTGGGTTATGATCCGGCCACTGCAAAATACGATAGCACAAAAGCAAAACCTATCCAATGGATACGTATTCACAACCTGCCAGATTTCGCTTACTTTAATCACTCACAACACGTAAAGGTTGGTGGTATTAAATGTCAGCAATGTCACGGCCCGGTTGAGACCATGAAAGAGGTTTACCAATACTCACCGCTTACCATGAAATGGTGTATCCAGTGCCACAAACGCACAAACATTAACATGAAAGGCAACGCTTACTACGAAAATATGTTACAGGTGCATGACCTTATTAAAAAAGGCGTGAAAGTTACACCTGCACAATTGGGTGGTATTGAGTGCGGTAAGTGCCATTATTAATTAAAAAAGAACTTAGCATTACAGTTTATATTAAGCTTAAATGGATAGCAATAAAAAATACTGGAAAGGTTTAGAAGAGTTAAACAACACACCGGAATTTGTTGAGAAAAACAAACACGAATTCGCGGAACCTATTCCTATTGAAGATGTATTAAGCGGAGACGGTTTATTAGGCAAAACGCCTCGCCGCGACTTTTTAAAAGCGGTGGGTTTTGGCGTAGGTGCTGTTACATTGGCTGCCTGTCAGAAGGTGCCTGTACATAAATCTATTCCTTACTTAATTAAGCCGGAAGAGATTACCCCGGGTGTAGCCAACTACTATTCTTCAACTTATGAGGGCCATGCTATTTTGGTTAAAACCCGTGAGGGCCGCCCAATCAAAATAGAAGGTAACCCAAATGATGTTTTATCAAAAGGTGGTTTAAGTGCGCAGGCGCAAGCTTCTGTGTTGGATCTGTATGACGTTAACCGCGTTAAGGCACCGATACAAGGCACATCAGAATATGAATGGAGCGACCTTGATGATTACGTTAAATTAGAGCTTGCAAAACTTAAAGATTCGGGCAAAAAAATACGTATCGTATCATCATCTATCAACAGCCCGTCAACACTGGCTGTAATTGCTGATTTTATTACCGAGTTCCCTGCCGCTAAACATGTATCATACGATGCGGTATCTTATACAGGTATTATACAAGCCAACCAAAACAGCTTTGGTAAAGCCGTATTGCCTCACTACAATTTTGATAAAGCAGACGTTATTGTAAGCTTCGGTGCAGATTTCCTGGGTTCATGGATATCTCCGGTTGAATTTACCGCGCAATACGTTAAGAATAGAAATAACAAATCGCTGCAAAGCAAAAAAATGTCGCGCCATATCCAGTTTGAAACTGGAATGAGTTTGGCCGGCACCAATGCCGATGTTCGTATACCGCTTAAACCATCAGAAGAAGGTATTGCTTTAATTAATCTATACAATACAATTACTGGTTCTACTTTACCGGGATCAAAAAAATTAAGCGATAACGCAGCCAATAATGCCATTACTATTGCCGCTAACGAATTGAAAGCTGCAAAAGGAAAAGCACTGGTTGTAGCCGGATCTAACGACGTTGCTACACAAATATTGGTTAACGCTATCAACGCTGCTTTAGGAAGCTACGGAACCACTATTGATCTGGATAATTATTCAAATCAATACAAAGGTAACGATGCTGATCTGGTTGAGTTTATAGGCGAGGCTAAACGCGGCGAAGTTGGCGCGGTATTATTCCTGAATGCTAACCCTGTTTACGATTACTACAATACAAAAGAATTGACAGACGCACTTAGCAAAGTGCCTTTGAAAATATCTTTTGCAGACCATATTGACGAAACTGCTGCTATTTGTAATGTTGTTGCACCTAACCATCATTATTTAGAATCATGGGGTGATGCTAATGCTATTGCAGGCTACTATACTGTATTACAGCCAACTATTAACCCGGTGTATAATACCCGCCAGGCAGAGGAAAGCTTATTAATATGGAGCAATAACCCGGTTAAGGTTTATTATACTTATGTTAGAAACAACTGGGATAAGGGCATATTATCACAAGGCGGTTTATCCGGTCAAAAAGGCTGGGAAACTTTATTGCAAACAGGCTTTATCAGCGCTGCTGCAAAAACAGCTGGTTCTTATGCATTCAGTCGTGATTTGAACGCTGTTGCGCAAACTATCTTAACACAAAGCACGCAGTTAGCTGCATCTGGCGATAAAAAATTAGAATTACACCTTTACCAAACCGTAGCAATGCGCGATGGTAAACGTGCCAACAATCCATGGTTACAAGAGTTGCCAGATCCGGTATCAAAAGTAACATGGGATAACTTTGCAGCCCTTTCATTAACCGACCTTAAAAAACTAAACCTGCAGGAAGGTGATGTTATTACGGTTGATGTCAATGGTACATCCATTGCTTTACCGGTATTATTACAACCGGGCCAGGCAGAAGGTACCTTATCGGTAGCTGTTGGTTATGGCCGTACCAAAGGTGGTGCTGTAATAGAATCTGGTGTGGGTAAAAATGCTTTCCCGCTGCATGGCTTCCGTAATGGTACTTTGCAAACCACCGGTGTTGCAACTATATCTGCAACCGGCGATACCATCATTTTAGCGCAAACACAAACTCACCACTCTTATGAGGGTCGCAGCGTTATTCGCGAAGCAAGCTTTACAGAGTACAAGAAAAATCCTTACAAAAACAGCGGTAAAGACGGTGCGCATAAAGACTACAAGAGCTTGTGGGAAGATTATAGCGACACAGAGTATAAAACGTCTGCCTATAATTGGGTAATGGCGATTGACCTTAACGCTTGTACCGGTTGCGGTGCCTGCGTGGTTGCTTGTAACGCCGAAAATAATGTTCCGGTTGTTGGTCGTGATGAGGTTCGTCGCCGCCGTGAAATGCACTGGATACGTATTGACCGTTATTACAGCTTTAACGAAAAAGGCGAAAGCATTACCGAAGAACACGAGATAGATAAACTGACTAACTTAAACAATGTATCGGTTGTTCACCAACCAATGCTTTGCCAACACTGTGACCACGCTCCTTGCGAAACTGTTTGCCCGGTATTAGCTACCGTTCACTCATCAGAAGGTTTGAACCACATGGCTTACAACCGTTGCGTAGGTACACGTTATTGCGCTAACAACTGTCCGTTTAAAGTTCGTCGCTT
>NZ_JAQBOW010000022.1 GCF_028287845.1 Mucilaginibacter sp. | reverse complement strand
ACGGCGGGCCAGCTCAACTGTTCCGTTTTGCATATCACGGCTGCCAATAGCTACACGCAAAGGCACGCCTTTCAACTCATATTCGGCAAACTTGGCTCCCGGGCGATGGGTGTCGCGTTTATCAAATTTAACTGATATATCTTTTGCTTTAAGCGCTTTGGTTAAGGTGCTTACATAAGCCGTTATGTTCTCTAATTCTTCATCATGCTTATAAATTGGTACAACAACAACCTGAATAGGCGCCAGTTTTGGCGGCAGTACCAATCCGGCATCATCAGAGTGCGCCATAATTAACGCGCCTATTAAACGGGTAGATACTCCCCATGAGGTTGCCCAAACATAATCAAGCTTATTTTCCTTGTTAGTGAACTTCACATCAAATGCCTTTGCAAAATTTTGACCTAAAAAGTGTGATGTTCCTGCTTGCAGAGCCTTACCATCCTGCATTAATGCTTCAATACAATAAGTATCCAATGCCCCTGCGAAACGCTCGTTAGGGGTTTTCCTTCCTTTAACAACAGGTAGTGCCAGCCAGTTTTCTGCAAAATCTGCATATACATTCAGCATTAGTTCGGTTTCTGCGATAGCTTCCTGGGCAGTAGCGTGTGCGGTATGGCCTTCCTGCCATAAAAATTCGCTGGTACGTAAAAATAAGCGGGTACGCATTTCCCAACGCACAACATTGGCCCATTGATTAACCAAAATAGGTAAATCGCGGTATGATTGTATCCAGCCTTTATAGGTGTTCCATATAATAGTTTCAGATGTTGGGCGAACTATCAGTTCTTCCTCCAGCTTGGCATCTTCATCAACAACAATATTACCGTTACCATCATTTTTTAAGCGGTAATGTGTTACAACCGCGCATTCTTTAGCAAAGCCATCAACATGGCTGGCCTCTTTGGAAAAAAAAGATTTGGGTATAAACAATGGGAAATAGGCGTTACTGTGACCGGTTTCTTTAAACATTTTATCCAATACAGCCTGCATTTTCTCCCAGATAGAATAGCCATAGGGTTTAATGACCATACAACCCCTAACCGGCGAATATTCGGCCATATCTGCTTTTATTACCAGATCGTTATACCATTGCGAATAATCCTCATCTTTACTAATAACGCCTTTGCTCATTGTTTGTGAAATAGATTTTGACTTTTTAATTGCTTATTATTGTGGTCAAATTTATAAATTTATACGTTATTAAAGCGGTCAAATTAAACTATACCCGGAAAAATCAATCTATATTGATGAAAACCGATTTATACTTAACAAATATGAAAGGGAACCTTCTAAAAGGAATCGTTTTTATCAGTGCAGTTGTGCTGAGTTCCTGCTCCGTTAATAATAAATTAGCTAATTCACCAACCACAGGTGATGACGTATATTTTACAAAGGCAATTGCCGGCGATAACATAGAATATGCCGACGCGAATAATTATCAGCCAAAACAAAACAATTATATAGCAGATGATGATTACTACTATTATGGTGATTACGCGTCGCGCATAAACCGTTTTAGTTATTTTACGCCATTTGATTATGATGACGATTTTTACTACGGCTATACTCCTTACAGCGCTAATAATAATTATAATAAAAGCGCCAATACAAACTATAATGACACCTATTCTCCATCCCAACCATCACCATACGATTTTGGGGTTTATTCACCATTTGATTATGGTTATAACAATTTTGGCGGATATGATGATTTTAGCTATGGATCCATCTATACCAGTTATTTATATACCGGTGGTGGGCGCCGTCATGGAAAGCAATATTCCCGCTCTGCATCTGCGGGAGGTGGTTCAGGATTAACTTTTCGTAAAGCTAATTCAGGGTCAGGAAATCCATCAAACGGTGTAGCCGGTTTCAATCGCCGTGGTTATGCCAATAATGGCACCAATACAATTTATCCCGGTAGGCCGAATAATACTTCAGTTGTCCGTACCGGCACTACCAATAACAGTATCCGCGCGGTGCGTACCGACAGGCAAGATGTAAGGCCAGCGAGCCAGCAAGTTGTTGAGCGTGTTTCAACACCAAGCCCGGCTCCTACTAATACTTCAAGCAGTTCTGGTAGCAGCGGGGGTAGTACGGGGAGCAGCGGTGGTGGCGGCAGACCTGTTAGGCCTTAATTTAGCTGTCTATGAAATTAAAATATATACTATGTGTAGTTGCTTTAATAGCAACTAGCAAGAGCAGTTTTGCCCAATATGCAAAGGATGCTATACGCTATTCAACATTTGGAACCGGCTCTACCTCCCGAATAAAAGGAATTGGCAACGCCGGCACTGCTGTGGGCGGAGACCTATCTTCGGTTAGCGGAAACCCGGCCGGTTTAGGTTTTTTCACCATGTCTGAAGTTAGCCTGACCCCTGAGTTTGATGGCTCGAAGAGTAATTCAATTTATTTAAATCAACCCGGCGCTGCAAGTAAAAACAACCTGAATTTAAGTAATGCCGCTATCGTATTCTATTCGCGGCTAAATACCCCAAGCGGGCAAGACAAGACCAAGGGTTGGTTAAGCCTTAATTTTGGTATGGGTTATAATCGTACAAATAATTTTGATGAACGTATTAGCTATGGTGCCAAAAACAGCAATAGTTCCATAAACGATTATTACGCCAGCCTTGCCAATTCAAGCGGCGTAGATGCCGGAACATTGCAGGGCTGGGCCTATGGCCAAAACCTGATTGACCAGTACGGAAGCACCACAACTCCTACCTATAAAAGCAATGCTTATCCGGGCGTAAACCAGCTTAATAGCATCACAAGGTCTGGCGGCCAATCAGAATTTGATCTATCACTGGGTGCCAATTACAGCAACAAACTATATTTAGGTTTTGGCATAGGTATTACCCAACTAAGGTATAACTCGGCAAATAGCTTTAATGAAATTGGTACTGCATCTGTACTTGAAGGTAGCAGCACCACAGGTGTTGACAGAAACTTCAATTCTACCTTTACTCAATCCCAGGATACCAAAGGCGAAGGATTTAATGCAAAATTTGGCTTTATCTATAAGTTACTGGAAAATGTACGTTTAGGCGCCACAGTTACTACGCCAACCTATATAACCATAGATGATTCGTACAGTGAAGGGCTGGCAAGCAGTTTTAATAATGGATCAAACTATGTAGACGGTCCTGCCGATTATCCATTAACTTATAAAATGCGCACCCCATTAAAAGCATCAGGCGGTTTATCTGTATTTTTTGGCAAATACGGCTTCATCAGCGGCGATGTTGAATATATTGATTATAGCACTACCCGTATTAGCAGTAATGATAATTACCTTGCAGATTACGATAACGGAATTATAAAAAGCAACTACCATGCAGCTGTTAACGCGCATGTTGGTGCCGAAATTAAATTAATAGGCTCTGTAGCTTTACGCGGTGGCTATGGTATACAAGGCAGCCCTTTAAAAACAAACGGAACACAAACTAAAACCGCAACAGCAGGTTTAGGTTATAGGTTTGGAAGTTACTATGTAGATGCCGCTTATGTGCATGTTACCGGGTCGCAAACCATCACTCCTTACGATGTTGGCACGTTAACACCTACTGCAAGCGTCAACGGAACTAACAATAATGTATTTGTAACCGTTGGCTATAGATATTAGGATTCTTACGACTAACAAGAAAGAGCCTGTTATTTTCATAGCAGGCTCTTTCTTGTTTATTTGAGTAGGTTTTATGCTTAATCCTCATTAACAAATGAGCGCAACATCCAGGTGTTCTTTTCTTTAAACTGCATAAAGCGGTTTACCATATCATTGGTGCCATCATCACCGGCATGGGCAGTAACTTCTAATAATTCACGTTCCATTTCAATCAGCTTGGCCATATCATCAATTAGGGCTTTTACCATTGTAGTATCTTTTAATCCAATAGTATCAATTTCTTTTATGGATGATGTTTTAATATAATCATTAAAAGTGCTGTAAGGCGCTTTGCCTAAAGTAAGAATTCTTTCGGCCAGTTCATCAATAGTAACCAGTGCCTCGGTATACAATTCTTCAAACTTAATATGTAAAGTAAAAAAGCTTTTACCCTTAACGTTCCAATGGCAGCCCCTTAATTTTTGATAATGGATGTGATAATTGGCCAGCAGATCATTTAAATGATCAACAACGGGCTTTACTTTGCCTTCTTGGAGACTTATTTCTTTTGCGTTCATGATATTAAGATTATTGTGAATCAACAGGTATAACTATACCTTTGTTTAGTAAATACCACAATTTTTTGTTTTTAATAGCATATTTGCATACTTATGACGATGCTATTCCCCTTCATTAATGAGCAGCTAAGCGGAATGATCTGGCGCATGGAAATTGATAGTTTAACCGACACAATTTTCCTGGAAATAAGAAATAGCGAGGATAAGAATGTTTCATTTGCTTCTATTGATCTCTCAAACGGTAAAACTAATTTCAATAACGTGTCTGCACCCGAGCGGTGGTTAACCGGTATAGAGGCGGGTTATGATGGTATACTATTATTGCACAATTACCAATCAGAACAAGCTCCTGTACATAAAGGAGTTATCGCTATAGATAATAAAGGGACGATCTGCTGGAGTAACTATACTTACGCTTTCGATCATTTGACGGTAAACGGGCCGGTTCTTTATAATGTTCAGATACAACCTAAAAAATTATTTTTAACGGATATTAAAACCGGGGCAATGATCAGGCAGTACGAGCCATTAATTGATATTGAGCCGGTTAATTATATTACAGTACCTCAAATTTTACCTCCATCTTATTTAAATCAAGACCTGCCAATTGAGCCTCATGGAAACATTATACATTACCTTGAACACAATAATTTAAGAATTGTATCTTTGCACTCCTTCAACACCGGACAACTAAAACAACACTTGTATATTATAGATGGAACGGATCTTGTGTATGAAGATTTATTAAATGCGGATATACAAAAAATGCAGCCCGAGTCGTTTATCATGTATAAAAACTCGCTGATCTATATTAAAAACAAATCAGAATTAAAGGTTTTAAACCTGTAAATTACTGAATAAGAATTTATTATGAAATTAAAGAATTTATTATTCATTACTCCTTTACTAACACTTTCACTATCTCTTTTTGCAAAACCCATGTTACCGGATTCTGTAGGTATTGAAAACCTTGATGGAAAAAAAGTGATACTGCATAAATTAGATCCAAAAGATAATTACTACTCTGTAGGCAGGCGTTACAATGTAAAACCGGGTGTTATTATACAATTTAACAATAATGCTCCTTTAAAAATTGGCAATATTATTAAGGTCCCAACAGACAGGTCATTTTTAGAATCAACAAAACCTGCAATTGTACAGCAATCCAGGCAAATTACCTCTTCGGCAACTGTTGTACAAAAACCGGTTGCAACAACCGAAGCACCGGCAAATAATGGTTCAACAACGCAACAATACAAAGTATCAGCCGGAGAGACACTTTATGCTATAGCCAAACGCTTTAATTCGACTGTTGAGGATATAACTAAACTTAATGGCTTAACTTCAACAACTGTAATTCCGGGGCAGATCATACAGGTAAAATCCGGTACTGCTGATGTACCCCCACCGGTTATAGTGCGCCCTGTAGCAAAACGCGACTCTACCTCGTATGCTTCCTCACAGGATAGCAGCAATGCTATAGAGCGTAAAATAAATGCGAATAAATATGGTTTATTTGAAAAGAACGAAAAAGGCGTAGCTACCTGGATAGACGATGCCAGCCTTGACCCCAATAAAAAACTGGCATTACATCGAACCGCTCCTATTGGTACGGTTATAAAGATAACCAACCCAATGACTAACCGTACTACATTTGCCAAAGTAGTTGGCCGTATCACAGATAGCGAAACAACTAAGGATGTTGTTATTATATTTACAAAAAATGTAGCCGAATCTATTGGCGCATTGGATAAACGTATTCATGTAAATATAAGCTACGGTGTTCCTAATGAATAAACCTTATATTATTGGCATTGCCGGCGGAAGCGGTTCTGGAAAGACTTTTTTTTTAAACCGTTTCCTGGATCATTTTACACCTGACGAGGTTTGCTTATTATCACAGGATGATTATTATATTCCTGTGGCCCATAACATGACCGCGGAGGAAAACAAACTGTATAATTTTGATCTGCCCCGCACCATTGATTATGAGCAATTTGAGCAGGATGTTAGCAAATTACTGAACCGTGAAGTCATTTACAAAAAGGAATACACGTTTAATAACCCAAACGCTATACCAAAAATGCTAGAGATTAAACCGGCACCAATTATTATTGTAGAAGGTTTATTTATTTTACACTTTAAAGGTATTGCAGATTTGTTCGATATGAAAATATTTGTTGAAGCGGATGAGGACATTGCCTTGCAGCGCCGTTTAAAACGCGACCTGCTGGAGCGTGGCTACTCTAACGACGATGCGATGTATAAATGGATAAACCATGTTGTACCTGCTTATAAAGAGTTCTTGCTGCCGTATAAAGACGGCTGTCATAAAATTATTGTTAATAACACGCAAACCGCCGAAGGCATATTGGCTGTTACTGAAGAAATATCAAAAGAATTAAGGGCGAAAATATTTAGTTAAATCTCCATTTCGGGTATCTCACCTTCAATAATTAGTTTTCCTGCTGTAGCATTTTTAATTTCTTCTACGCTTACTCCCGGTGCACGTTCCAGTAATTTAAATCCACCTCCGGGTAATACATCAAGTACAGCTAATTCTGTTACTATTTTTTTAACGCAATTAACTCCGGTTAATGGAAGCGTACATTGCGGTAATAATTTAGATTCGCCTGCTTTATTAACATGTTGCATAGCAACTATAATGTTTTCTGCTGATGCTACGAGGTCCATGGCCCCGCCCATTCCTTTTACCATTTTACCGGGGATTTTCCAGTTAGCAATATCGCCATTTTCAGATACCTCCATAGCTCCTAATATGGTCAGATTTACTTTGCGGGCGCGTATCATCCCAAAGCTCATAGCCGAATCAAATATGGCCGAACCCGGTAGCATGGTAATAGTTTGCTTACCCGCATTAATTACGTCAGCGTCCTCCTCCCCTTCAAATGGGAATGGGCCCATACCTAACAATCCATTCTCTGATTGCAGCACAACATCCATACTTTGCGGAATATAGTTAGCCACCAGCGTAGGTATGCCTATGCCGAGGTTAACATAGTAACCGTCTTTTATTTCTTTAGCTATACGTTTTGCTATTCCTGTTTTATCTAACATAATTAAAAAATATTTTTGTCATCCTGAGCGATAGCGAAGGATCTTGTAAGCGCGATAAGTAAGTCGTATAAGATTCTTCGCTATCGCTCAGAATGACAATTTATTGTTTACTACGAACCGTCCGCTGCTCTATCCTTTTCTCATAATTCACTCCCTGGAATATCCGGTGCACGTATATACCCGGCGTATGTACATAATCCGGGTCCAATTGGCCGGGCTCAACAAGTTCTTCAACTTCGGCAATGGTAATTTTTCCGGCCATGGCCATAACCGGATTAAAATTGCGGGCGGTCGACCGATATACCAGGTTACCCATGCTATCGCCCTTCCAGGCCTTTACAATTGCAAAATCGGCATCAAATGCCATTTCCATTAAATAATCTTTGCCATTAAAATTCCGCACCTCTTTACCCTCGGCTACTTCTGTACCGATGCCTGCCGGAGTGAAAATTGCCGGCATGCCATAACCGGCTGCCATGCAGCGTGTTGCTAAGGTCCCCTGAGGTATTAGTTCAACTTCCAGTTCGCCGCTAAGCAGCTGGCGCTCAAACTCGGCATTTTCGCCCACGTAAGAAGATATCATTTTTTTAACCTGATGTTGTTTCAACATCAGGCCAATGCCAAAATCATCAACACCGGCGTTGTTTGATATACAGGTAAGCTCCTTTACTCCTTTTTTAACCAATGCGGCAATGCAATTTTCGGGTAAGCCGCATAAGCCAAATCCACCCAGCATAAGGGTCATGCCATTGGCAATATCTGCTATGGCTTCATCGGCATTGCTATAAACTTTATTCATGGGCTATAATTGATGTGGGTAAAATTACTAAATCATCAGCACACAAAAACAATTATAAAAACTGCGCATTATAATTATAGAATGAACCAATAAAAATAAAAGTTATGTTGTATAAAGATGATGCATTTTTGAATGACAAGAACAATCATTCAGAACAAAACGCTAATAAGCCCAATGCCTACCGGGTAGATGATGATAAAAACGTTGAAGAAAAGGACCTGATAAGAAGCATGGCAGGCAATAGCAAAACCAAACCTATAAGAGAAGGCCAGCCAATGGGAGGTGAAAACTTTGGCGCAAATAACATTACACCATCCGGCGATGATAAGAACAATCCATCACAAAACGCGGGCTATAGTAACGAATATTTCAGGCGTACAGAGCCATCTGAAGAACATCCTGAAAATAACAACTTCAAAGCTCAGGATCAGCAAAGTTACCAGGAGGGGACGGCTGACAATGATGGCAACAGCAATGCCAAACCTAACATCCCCGGACCTAATGAACTACCCGACCAGCAGAAAGTTGGCGAGGATAGCGACGATGGCTGGTATCATGTGGAAACCTAATAATATATGGTCTCCGTGCTCTCTGTGTCTCCTTAACGCCTTTGTGTTTAAAATTTAACCACGGAGTGCACTAAGGAGACACAAAGTAGCACAGAGTTTTATAGCTAAAAATATAATTTCGTTCCTCTTTCTGCGATTATATTTTTGGTCAGCCTATGCTATTATTTAAAATACACATAAGTAATCCCATCCCCGCCCCTGTCGGCATGTTCATCTTCCAGACGATCCACCTGGTCGTATTTTTTGAGGTATTGGCGTATCATTTTGCGCAGGATGCCGTCGCCCTTGCCATGCAGTATTTTTAAATTACCAAAACCCATCATTAACGCGCGGTCAAACAATCGCTCAATAGCCGCTAAAGCATCCTCGGTACGCATGCCGCGTACATCAATTTCGGGGCTAAAGCTGGCTATATCGCCGGTATGGCTGTTCATGCTTCGCCTTACTTCTTTTGGCACAACAGATTTGGACACCTTTTGTACCCGCTTCTTTTTAGCCACCGTGCGCAAATCGCCAATGGCTATAATGACATTATCTTTTGCTATTTCAATTACCTGCCCGGTTGTTTCAGAGTCGGCCAATTTTACCCAGTCACCTATTTTTAATTCATCTTCGGTCACAGCCGGCTTAATTGTTTCCTGTTTAACCGTATTTTTTTGTAATTCTTTGTTTAGATTTTCGCGGAGATCCTTTGTTTTTTCTTTATCGGCATTGCTGTTTTTAATTTCGGCTATGGTATTTTCAACCAGCTTATTAGCATTTAGTATGATGTTTTTGGCTTCATCTTTTGCCTCTCGTATCAACACCTTTTTATTTTCTTCGAGATAGCTTTTCAGTTTTTCGTTTTCGGCTAATAGTACATCTACTTGTCTTTGCTGTTTATCCAGTTTAACGCGGGTATCCAGTATTTCTTTCTTCTCGCGCTCCAAACCAACCAGCAGGGTATCCACATTTTTTTGACCGGCGCTAATTTTGTTTTTAGCCAGGTTAAGCACCTGTTGCGGCAAGCCAATTTTTTGAGCTATCTCAAACGCGTATGAGCTGCCGGGCTTACCCACTTCTAAAATATAAAGCGGTTTCATTTCCACATTATTAAACAGCATGGATGCATTTTCAATACCTTCTGTATTACCTGCAAATATTTTAAGGTTAGAGTAGTGTGTGGTTACCATCCCTCTAACTTTTTTATGATTTAATGATTCCAGCACAGCTTCAGCTATCGGCCCGCCAAATTGCGGATCGGTGCCTGTTCCAAACTCATCTATCAATATTAGTGATTTGCTGTTGGCCTGCTCTACAAAATGTTTCATTTTTGACAAATGCGCGCTATATGTACTCAAATCGCTTTCTATAGACTGGTCATCGCCAATATCTACAAAAAACTGTTTAAAAACGCCTACAACGCTGGCCTCATCAGCAGGAATTAATAAGCCGGCCTGCACCATTAACTGTAATAAGCCAACTGTCTTCATACAAACAGATTTACCACCCGCGTTAGGGCCGGATACTACAACTACGCGTGTGTGTTCGTCTATTTGTAGGTTTAACGGTACCACCGTTTTATGCTCTTTTTTAAAATTCAGGAACAATAACGGATGACGGGCGTTTACCAGCTTTAGCTTAGCTTCGTTTATCACTTGTGGCATTTCGCCTTCTATATCAATGGCAAACAGGGCCTTGGCGCGCACAAAGTCTAGTTTGGTGAGCAGACTATGATATGATAATAAAAGCGGCACATAGGGCCTTAATTCATCTGTTAACGCGGTTAATATCTTCATTATCTCGCGCCTGCGTTCAAACTCAAGGTCGCGTATCTTGTTATTCAGCGTAAAAACCTCCTCAGGCTCCATATAAACGGTTTGCCCGCTTGCTGATTCGTCATGAATAAAACCTTTTAGCTTTCGCTTATTTTCGGCTAATAAAGGAATACACAGGCGGCCATCCCGAATGGTTAATGATCCATCCGCTGTCCAGCCATTGCCTGATGCACTTTTAAATATCTGATCTATCTTTCGACGGGCGTCCTGCTCGGCTTTTGCAATACCCGAAGTAATGTCTGATAATTCGCGCGATGCATTAGGCTTTATCTTTCCTTTAGGATCTATTACCTGTTCAATTTTTTTTATTATCGCTTTTTCAATGGGCAAATGCTCAAACAGGGCCTCCAGGTTTGGATACTGGCCCTCGCGCTCATTAAAATAAGCTATAACTGCAAATACAGTAGTTAATGATGCCAGTACCTGGTAAAATTCTTCTTCGGTTAAAAATGCGCCTTCCAGCCTGGCCTTGTTAGCCAGGAATTTAATATCAAAAAAGTTATGGATAGGCAAAGCAGCATCGTTTTGCAATATATTTTTAAACTCGTGGGCCTGGCTTAAAAACTTGCTTATCTGCTCGTAATTACTCATTACCTGTATCTTGTCAACCATCTGTTGACCCATAACACTAAGGCAATGTGCTTTTATTAATTCCTTTACCTCGGTAAATCCCAGCTTATCAATACTATTATTAGGGTAAAGCATTTTATATTAGTTTGGATACTTTTTAAGTACCCCTGTTGGTTTATGTTTTAATTTGACAGTATCCTTTTTTAATTTTTTAGGATGTTTAGATTTTTTAATAATTGAATCACGTTTAAGCGAATCGGCCATTAATTTCGCGTCTTTCTTTGCTTTTTCAATAGCTTCCTTTGCTTTCTTTGAGCTTTCTTTTGCAACCACTTTGGTTAACGAGTCGTTTTTAATTTGCAAAAGCGCAGCAATATCAGCATACATTTTTATTAAAATTTCGGGCTGGGTAGTATAATATTTTACACTTCTTTTAAACTGGGCAGAATCGGTATGATACTGTTTAAACACGTAATCGTATCTGCCTGTACCATATTTGTATAAACTATCCCCGGCAACTTGCAGCGCCAGGCTACCATCTACAATATGAACATCGGTGAGCAGGTGTACCATTACATCCGGTTTCAGGATACCATCGGGACTATTTCCCCTATTACAGGCAAACAAAAAAAGCAAAGCTGAAAAAAACAAGATAATATGTTTACGCATTCTGTAATTTAGCGGTTTAATTAAGCAAAATTACGGATAAATGAGCATTGCAGATAACATCAAAAGCTTAAAAAACGAAACTATACCTAAAAAGGTAACTTTAATAGCGGTATCAAAAACCAAACCCGTTGCTGATATACAGGAAGCCTATGATGCCGGCCAGCGTTTATTTGGCGAAAATATGGTACAGGAGATGGTTGATAAGTACGAACAATTACCTAAGGATATACAATGGCACCAGATTGGTCACCTGCAAACAAATAAAGTAAAATATATTGCCCCGTTCATCAGCATGATACAATCTGTTGATAGTTTAAAACTTTTACAGGAAATAAATAAACAGGCCGAAAAAAATAAACGCGTTATTGATTGCCTGCTGCAAATATATATTGCCGACGAAGAAACCAAGTTTGGCCTGGATTTCGATGAGGCTATTGAGCTATTACGGTCTGATGAGTTTGCTACCTTTAAAAATATTCGCATACGTGGTTTAATGGGCATTGCCACCAATACCGATAAAGAGAAGCAGCTAAAGGACGAGTTCCAGGAGTTGAAAACTTTTTTTGATGGCATTAAGGCAAGCTTTTTCAGAAAAGAGGAAAGCTTTAATGTAGTATCAATGGGCATGTCAAGCGATTACGAATTAGCCATTGAACAAGGCAGCAATATGATACGCGTAGGCAGCACTATTTTTGGGGGGCGGGTTATTAAACATTGGAAGAATAACTGATTGATTTCGGATTTCGGATGTTCAATTTCGCATTTAAACTAATGACACAATGACTAATGACCTAATGACCATAAACTTAAGAGAAGCTATAAAAGAAGATTGTGTACGCCTGCTGGAACTGGTGAACGAACTGGCGCTTTATGAAAAGGCCCCGCAGGAAGTAACTGTAGCCATAGAGGAATTTGAAGCCGCGGGCTTTGGCGAAAAGCCGGTTTGGAAAGCCTATGTAGCTGAAGTTGGTGGATTAGTGGTTGGCTTTGCGCTATATTATACCCGATTTTCTACCTGGAAAGGATGTCGCATGTATCTGGAAGATTTTATAGTTACAGAGCCCATGCGCGGCCGGGGAATTGGCAAACTACTTTTTGACCGGTTAATTGTTGAAGCTAAAGAAAAAGGATTTAGCGGTATGGTATGGCAGGTATTGGACTGGAACCAACCGGCGCTTAATTTTTACG
>NZ_JAQBOW010000059.1 GCF_028287845.1 Mucilaginibacter sp. | reverse complement strand
CTGGTCAAGCTGGTGCGGACTCATATCATGGAAATAACCACCGCCCGAATGTTCGGCTTGTATGCGCCAGTTATCTTCCACATGGGTAACCAGTTCGGGTGTTATGCTTTGCCATAGCCTTATCTGCACGGTGCGTATATCGCCAATGCTGCCATTGTCTATCAGCTCCTTTACATACAAAAACATAGGTAACGCGCGGCGGTAATGTGCTATAGATAGTTTGCCTTTGCTTTGTTTAACCGCATCAGCTATTATGCGTGCTTCGGCGGCATTTAGGGTTATGGGTTTCTCCAGGTATACGTTCAGATTTTTTTTCAAGGCAGCCAAAGCATAACCCAAATGCGACCCCGGGGGCGAAGCGATATAAACCGAGTTGATCTCGGGGTCATTCATTAATTTATCTGCATCATCATACCATTTGGCAACATTGTGCCTGCGGGCATAGTCAGCCGCTTTCTCACCATTGCGGCGCATAACCGCTACTAAACTGCTGTTAGGTACCTTATAAAGCGGTGGACCGCTCTTGATTTCGGTTACGTCACCGCAACCAATAATTCCCCATTTAATTGTACTCATGTTTTATTTTTATGTGGGGTAAAAATAGGATATTTCAAACAACTTCGGCAATAACAAATGTACTGCCACCAACAAAAACAAGGTCGTTATCTTCTGCTGTTTGCTGTGCTGCCGCTAAAGCGGATGTGACAGATGGGTAAGCTTCACCATGTAAGTTAAAACCGGCAGCTTTTTCCTTTAAACTTTCGGCCTCTAAACCGCGCGGTATATCAGGTTTGCAGAAATAGTATATCGCATTTTTGGGCAGCATAGCTAAAACCCTGCTGCTGTCCTTATCACTCACCACACCAATAACAAAATGCAATTGCTTAAACTTTACATTGGCAATGTTTTTCAATACTTCCTCTATACCTTCGGGATTATGCCCGGTATCGCAAATGGTTAAGGGTAAATTATTTAAAACCTCCCAGCGCCCATGCAAACCGGTTAGTGTTTTAACCTGGCGCAGGGCCGTTTTGATATGCTCATCAGTAATAACAAAACCTTGGGCGCGTAACTCATTTACTGCGGATAGCACAGTTTTTACGTTTTTAAGCTGATAGCTGCCGGTAAGGTCGAGTTGTAAGTTTTGAGTTTTGAGTTTTGAGTTTTGAGTAATCTCAACCTCTAACAGATCATTCCATCCTTTTGAATTTTGAATTTTAACTTTTGAATTAAATAACTCTGATGCAAAGCTTATTGGCGCATTTTGTTGTTTCGCTTTGCGGATGAAGATATCGGCAAGATCATCCTGCTTCTCGCCAATAATTACGGGGATGTTGGGTTTGATAATACCCGCTTTTTCCGCGGCGATGAGTTGCAGGGTATCACCCAGGATATTCATGTGGTCCCAGCCGATGTTGGTGATGATGGATAGGAGCGGGGTGATGATATTGGTAGAGTCAAGCCGCCCACCTAAACCTACCTCTATAACTGCAATATCCACCTTTTCCTTAGCGAAAATATCAAAGGCCAATGCAACGGTCATTTCAAAAAATGAGGGTTGGATATCCTCAAAATCGGGTTTATGCCGGGCCACAAAATCAATAACCCACTGCTCGCTTATCATTTCGCCATTAATACGGATACGCTCTCTAAAGTCCTTTAAATGCGGCGAGGTGTACAGCCCGGTTTTATAACCAGCCATCTGCAAAATAGCCGCCAGCATGTGCGAGGTAGAGCCTTTGCCATTGGTGCCGCCTATATGTATGCTTTTGAATTTGTTCTGCGGATTATCAAGGCGATTGCAAAGCTCAATGGTATTACCCAAATCAGCCTTGTAGGCAGATGCACCTACGCGGGTGAAGATCGGTAGTTGTGCGTAAATATAATCGATGGTTTGTTGGTAGTTCATTTGCTATGCAAATATAATAAATAGGTGGGTGCTCCGTAGTTGTTTGCGCAACCACCACGATAGCTTTGTTACACGAAATAGTGTAACAAAATGTAACAAGTGTAACAAGATTTCGACTTAACCTATTGAAAATTAAATAATTACGAAAAAGTGATGTAACAAAATGTAACAACTTATTCGTCTGTTTTTTTATGGGTAATTTTTCTATATTAAACTGATAACCAAATAATTATAAATAGACTAATTTAAAGGTGATGTAACAAAATGAAACAAGATTCTGCATGATGGTTGGCTTCATTACGTAGTTGTTTGAGTCGAATAACGGATGGATTGTTTTGAATACTGCGGACAACGGAGGTCGTTTATGTTACTTAAACTTTAAAAAGTTGAAGTATTTATTATAATTAATCCTTGTCCCATTATACACCAATTGTACAGAATCAAGATTTAGCGTTTCACCTTCAATTTTAAGATTAATAAAATAAGTGAAATGGCCATTGAACCAATTTATTTCAATTGGATAACCAAGACTTCTGTTTTTTGCTAGTTCTGGGCAAAATGTTGTTATATAAAGAGGGTATTTAGATCCTTTTGAGATTGATCCTATTCCATCGAAATGATTTGTAGAATTATAGTCCTTTATATCAGGTTTAACGGTTTTTTCACTAAGTCCATCTCTAACATATTGAACACCATACATACGCATATCTATACCATATGTATCGTAAATTATGGCTTTTACGTTTTGGAGCGCATAATCACTGTTATTTAAAATATCAAAAAAAAGGACAAAATATTTTTTTTGAGTGTTATTATCAATTACAATTCGACTGACAGTTAAAAGCAAGATAGGCTTGCTTTTTCCACCTGTAATTTCACTTTTTAGTTCACTTTGAAGTTGACCAATTTGTTGTTGTAATAAATTCGTTTTTAAACTGGTGGATAATATTCGGCTGGATGTATCAATTTGATTTTTTTGTAATTTAATGATGTCATCCTGTTTTGCATATAATAAACGATTGATTGAATCAATAACCTTTTGTTTATTTATAATTACTCTGCTTACTGAGTCAGCTCTATGCTGAGCTTTATCACCAGATTTTTGTGAATTGTACCCTGACCAAAGAGATGTAAAAGCGCCAATTATCAAAACGGCAAATGCTAATGTATTAAACTTATTGCTTTTTTGATTTTCCTTGTTGGCTTCTTTCTTATCAATAAAAGCAACTATGCCAGCACCTACAGATAATAAAAACCCAATAATGAGATAAGTCATAAATCTAATAATTAGATAAAATTAGGCTTTAAACTTAAGAAATTGTTTTAAAGTAAGAATCTATTTTCTACGCGTCATATATTTTTTGACCTTGTTGGTGTTTTATCACCAACAAGCACAGTTATGTTTAGGAATCAAGGTAAATATCGATATAAACTGGCCAAAAGTTTTTTCACTTCAACGGTCATAAAACAGCTATTTTTTGACTGTTTATACGCTGAAGTAAATAAGGATTAGTAATTGTTTCTTCTGCTACAATATCTACATCTTTTTTAAGAAGCTTTTGTAATGCATATATAAGCTGGAAATAATTGTTGCCATACTCTGTATAGCTAAGATCGGGGTTAAAACTTACCATAAAATCCACATCGCTATCGTCAGCCATATTTCCAATGGCGGCACTGCCAAACAGGTAAGCCCGTATCACGCCATAGCTTCGCATTACATCTTTTATTTCTGATAAGTTAGACTCGACCAAGCTATTCATAATAGCAAACTTACAACTATTAGTATCAAAATAATAATTTTGATTAATGCCATTGCCTAATTTTCGTAACTTTATACTACGGCAAAAGCAGGCTAAAAAGAAAGCCACAAAGCCCCGTACTTCGGAATACGAAAAGAAAGTATCCCTTGACAGTACAATAACATCACAAATATGAATTTAAAATCAAAAAAGATTTCGTTAGTGATTTTGGGCGCAACGGCCATCCTTTGTTCCAGAGCATTGTTCTTCTTTTTTAATGATACTGAAGGTCCAAATCTTTTAATAGTTGGAGGGTTGGCAATGGCCATATATTTTTTATCCGTTGCGGCTTATGTATTTGTACCTTCCAAAATAACGGGACTTAAGAAACTTTCGGTAGTAGTTTGTGTGCAAATACTATCTGTTATTGGCCTCTATTTTTGTATGAAGTAATTTCTGTCTATAATAACCTTAGTCACCCGTGGTAGGGATTTATAATTAGGAGTGTTCGAAAGATTTTAGCTTTTTTTAAGAGCCATCGGCTCGGATAAATCTTGTAACAACGGGTTTTAACCCGTTGGCAACTGATCCCACATAAGCAACGAGTGCAGTAGGCACGATACATATTTGATCTTAAATGGGCCGAACCTACGGTTCTTTACTTATGTATTTTTTCATAACCCAACGGATTGAAATCCGTTGTTACAATATAGGCCGAGGCTATGCCTCTATCTTGTGCTGCCTAACTTCTATAATTGGCAAATCAGATAACCTTGTGCCATTTCATCGCAATTAACATGCTGATTGCGGCAGGAATAAAAATATATGAAAGACTTACGGATACATTGGTTTTCCTGTTATTAAAAGGAGAAGCTTTATAATGGTCATATATTTTTTCATATCTCTTATCCTTGATAAACAAAAAATAGTGAATAGCAAATAAAACCAAGAATGTAGCAAAGGAATTTTCTGATGGAAAATTTTGATTTAAGATATAGAAATAATAAATCTCCGCGAGAATTGCTACACAACAAAAACTTCCGCCCATCATCATACAAACAGCAGTAAACCATGGAGTAGTATTTACCCTGTTTTTTCCGTCAAGATATTGTGAATTATAAATGCAAAAGAAAATGTATCTCATATCAAATGCAATTAACTGCTACTATGCTTTAATTCACCTTAAACACAAACACCACCGTACCAATTTGCGGATCTGGGGCAGATTCAAGCGCGTTTAGTTTGGAGTTTTTTACGGCGTCTTCGCATTTTTGCAGCAGGTTGGCATCGCTTATGGTGGTACCGCGCGCGCCTGCACGGGCGTATATTACATTACCGTTTTTGTCTACCCGTATATCAACCATTATTTTACCGGTATGGCGGCCATTGTCATTTATTGCGGGTTTGTTGGTAAAGTTGCGCTGCTCCATCATCAAGCTACCGCCATTGCCAGATCCTGTGCCGTTATAGTTATTGGTTAGCGTGCTGCCGGTTGGCTTGCCCTGGTTGCCGGGCGTATTGGTAGTGCCGTCACCTTCGCCAACGCCGTTGTTGGTTTTGCCTTTATACAGCGCGTTTTGGTTTACCGTAGGCTTGGCAACCGCTTTGGTAGGCTGCGTAGCTATGGTATTGGTTGGCTTTTTAGTATTAGCCGCAACTTCGGGCGCGTCTTCGGTGTTTTGCGTTACTACTGTTTTATCGCTGCTTTCGGCCTGCGTTTTTTGTTCGGTAGGCGGGGCGGTGGTAACTTTATCAGGCTTGGTATGATTTGCCTTTTCTGACATGGACGGTTGCTCCGTACTTATATAATCGCTACCCATGCCTTCATCAGTAGTGCCATAGTTTACCAGTATACCACCCGTACCATCCTGCGGCGGTGGGGGATTGGTGAACACAATAAAATAACATAAAGCCATCACAGCAGCCAGTATAACGGCTGTTGCTAAAAATGCTTTTGGATAGTTATTTTCTTCTGTATAGTTCATTTTTTAGTCATTGGACATTGGTCACTAGCCATTGGTTTGAATTATCTAATGACTAGGTGACCAATGACTAATTTACCCTTTAGGTTCTGTCGCCAAAACCAATTTTATATTCAATTTCTGCGCTATGTCCATAACCTGTACCACATCTTGTATGGCAACGGTTTTATCTACATATAAAACTATGGTTAGTTCGGTTGCTATTGATTTGTAGCCCAACAGCGTTGTATTCAGATCGGCTACCGCTACTTCCTTTTTATCAACGTAGTATTTAAGATCCTTGGTTATAGATACCGTAATGGTTTTTTTTGATACCGACTGCCCGCTTGACGATTTTGGCAGCATCAGTTTAATAACGTTTGGATTGGTTACTGTTGATGCGATAAGGAAAAACAAAAGTAGGAAGAACATGATATCATTCATGGCCGAAGTATGCACTTCGGCAGAGGCCCCTCTTTTTTTCTTTCTTAAATTCATTTGCTCGGCTCTTCTAACAAGTCAATAAATTCAATGGCATCGGTCTCTAATTGTAATATCACCTTATCCACCATCATATTTAAAATATGGTAGCACACATAGGCCACAATACCCACAAACAGCCCTGCTGCTGATGTTACCATCTTCACATATAAACCGCCGGATATTACACCCATGCTAATGTTATCTGTTTTAGAGATATCATAAAATATTTTAATAACCCCGGCAATGGTACCCAAGAAACCAAACATGGGGGCTATACCCGCCACTATGCCTAAAATACCTATGTTTTTTTCCAGCTTGGCTACTTCAATTTTACCTATGTTTTCAATAGCACCTTCAATATCTTTTATTGGGCGGCCAATTCTTAATAATCCCTTTTGCAGCATACGCCCCAACGGCGAATTACTGTTACGGCAAATAGCCATAGCCGACTCCAGGTTACCCGAATGAATACTGCTGCGTATCTGCACCAGCAGGTTCGATTCGTTTTTTGAAGCTTTACGAATAGTAAAATACCGCTCGAAAAATATAACCAGCCCTAATATGGCTAATACGCCAATGGGCAGCATTACCCACCCGCCTTTAAGCAGCAGGTCGCCAAAGCGAAGGTCCTGATCTGGTATGGCTGCCAACTGCTGTGCCGCATGTTTGGCGGTATCTGTTAGGTGTGTAACGGTATCTGTAACTGCTTGCATTATGGTGTTGTGTTATTTTGATGGTATAATTTCAATTCCGTAAGCGTAGCCACCCGGCACTTTACTACCTTCTATGGCTTTAACTGCACAATCTGTGGCTTCTTGCTTAGTTGCAAAATGACCAATTGATATATGATAAAGCGTGTCTGGTGCGTCGGTTACTAACCGTGGGTCAAGTCCTGCTTTTTTTATTTTCTTTATAGCCGCGTTAACCTCGGCAATGTTACTGCCGGTAAATGCATAAACTTCATAGCGCCTGGTGCCTACAGCGTCGGATGGTTTCGCGTTTATTGCGCCTGTTTTTTCAGGCTTCACAATAGCTTTTTGAAACGTACCCGGATTAGTTGTGACCACCGCCGGTTTCTGAATTATTACATTAGTTTTTGGCTGCTGCGTCGCGGCTTTTTGTGTTGGTGTGTTTTCTGTTGTAACTGTAGCTTTTGGAGCAGGCACAACAGTTTTTGGAACCGTTGTTACAATTTTCTTGGTTGTCAACGCAGTTTTGGCAAGAGTGTCTTTTGCAATTTTGGCAGATGCGGTGTCCGTTTTAACGCTATCTGTTTTAGCACTATCAACTGCCCGTGCAGCTCCTTTTGGTTTAACAGGAGCAATCATCACGGCATTAGATTTCCAAAATGCCAACTTATAAAACGTATCAGGTTCATACTTGTAAAGAGCAAATGCACCTGTTCCTAAAAGTAAAATAACCGCAAGTGTTATTAGCGATACACGTACTCCATTATTGCTTTTTTCTTCCTCCTCATCGGCATCAAAAAACTCAGGTGATATTCCTGCTTCCTCTTCTTGAAGTAGTGTTTGTATAGGCTCGAGTTGTGTCTCTTCAGGTTGTATCTCTGGAGTTATTAATTTTGGCGGGAAGACCAGCTCTGCATTGGGAGCTTCTTCCGGTTTACTGTGCCCGGTTTTCTTTATTTTAACAGGCTCAAATCCGTAAAAAAGGGCATCGTCAATTATTTTTTGCGCCGGTTTGAAGGTAAGCAGGCTTGACTCGGTATAAAACCAGCCTAAGTTACCAATAGGTACTTCGCCAATTAACGCATCCTGTTTTAAGCCGGTAATATATTTTTCAGAGAAATATTTGGCCGATGCTATAGAAATATTTTTTTTATTGGCAATATATTCGGCAAAGGCATCATTATCTATTGATTGTATATCAAATTGTGCCTGATGGTAGGGCGGATAAAATTTACCCTCATTTTCATCATAATAACCACTTACGCGGGCCCGTACAAAGTAACCTAATCCTGGTACACTTACTTCGCCCTGCTGCATTAGCAATTCACCTAAATAAAAGCCTACATCCATTTGCTAAAAGTAACGGTTAATTATATAACATCAAATAGTTTAGTCGTAAGTCGAAAGTCAATAGCCTTAAGTAGTTGCCACTTTAGGCTATTGACTTCCGGCTAAAAACTAAAACTGGCGCCGCCAAATATATTAAATCCATAGTCAGGATAATACAACCAGCTTTGATTTGTTGTATTTAAAATATTATTTACCTGCCCAAAAATCGATACTTGTTTATTCACTTTATATTCAATGCCGCCGCTAAGGTCGGCAAATGAACTAATTGCTGTTATAGTAGTAACAGGAGCGCTGTTTGCGTTAGGCAGGTTTGATGAACTAATAGTTCTGTCATAAGCTACACCACGAAACAATAACGAACCTGTAATTTTAACTTTATCATTTATATTGATAGCTGTACCGGCTGTTAGCTTAAATTTTGGAAGGTTCCATGCAAGCGCCTCTGAAGCCATGTGGTAATCTTTAAACACTACATTTCCAAAAATATTCACATCGTCTGATGCCTTATAATCCAGCTCGCCATTAAAGCCATTTACGCGCGATGTACCATTATCATAAATTACCATAAAGCGGTTATAGCCAGCAGCCAAATTAAAGTTGTTTACAAACAGCGGCATGTCTTTAACATTGTTTCTAAATACAAAAGCCTTAAAGCCGAGGCCTGGGGCAAGGGTGCCTTTTATACCTGCAGTAAGGTCAAGCTGGTCGACCGAGTTTTTAATGGCGATGTTTTGCCCAAGAAAGGGGTTAATTCCAAAAAAGTCGCGTAAGGATGATTTATTTACATCACCCTTTGCTTCAACAAACAAGCGCACATATTTGGGTATTACCTGGTATTCTAATTTGGCGGCAGGGAATATAGAAAAGCGCGAAGCAAAACCAAATTCGTCGACAATATTTATTCCGGCATCAATTTTATAATCGGTACCCTGAAACTTGATGTATGGATTCAATCTTACAATGCTATTATTATAAGAATACAGCGAATCTTTTTGTGTACTTAGATCAAGCGAAGCGCTTAAACCTGTATAAAATTGATTAATGGTTTGGTTTAAAAAGCCCGAAAGCACCAGGTTGTTCTCTCTTGCATTAAACCTATCGCCAAACGCGTAGCCTTTTAATTTTAAGGCGTATGTAAAATCATTTTCAACGTCTTTATAATTCTTGGCAATCTCGCCCTCGCCGCTAATGGTATTAAAATATTGGTGAGCCAATTGTAATGAGGCAGGAGGTGCATACATATCATACCCATAAAAATAGTTACTGCTATTGGTATAATCTATGCGCCCGGTTAAAGTATTAACATCGCCAACGCTTTTACCAAATACACCTATTTGGTCATTTCTGGTGTTTTGTTTGTAATAAGCTGTGCCGTTTTGCGCCAGGTGTTTAAAGTAGCCCCCCACTTGTAGTGCTTCATCTTTGCCGTTACCAAAATATCCTTCGGCAAAGGTGGTTTTTAAGTTGCCGGCACCCACTTTTATATAATTATTTAAAGGTACGCTATCCTGCTGCGCCGGCATTTTCATGGCATCCAGCTGTTTTATTTCTGTATTGCGTTCCAGGCGTTTATCTAACGGCGCATAATTTAATGGTGCCTTAAACGGTGTTTTATCTTCAAGGTCGGGATTGCGGCGTATTTTTACTGCATCAGCCAATACCGGTTTATAGGCCGTAGTTACCACAATTTCTTCTGATAAACTTCCGCCATTAGGTGGGTTAACGCCCGAACCGCCACCGCCTTTTTTAACAGTGTCCTTACTGCTTACTTTTGCTGCAGCCTCACCTAATGATCTGGCATCTGTTTGTTTCTTAGCGGTTACAGGTTTGGCAATAGTTTTTGCAGGTTGTTTCTTTACTGTTTTAACAGCCGCGGTTTTTTTAGTCTTACTGGTTTTTTGCGCGTTAACCGGAACAAAGTATAATACCATGATCAAAGTAAACAGCGTGTAGGTGTAATTTAATTTCATGTGCTTGTTTTCTTTTTATCCTTAGTTAACCGGTTTTGCGTTTTGAGTAGTGTCGGATTTCATTTCATCCGTTCCCTGTGCCTTAGCAGGTTTGGGCGGTGATATTTTATCAAGCTTTTGTTGTGCTGTTGATAATATCTCATCATCGCCTTTGTAATTATCAATTATACTTTGCAGTGTAGCTTTTGCCTGGAAATTATCTTTTAGCTTCACATAATTATCAGCCAACAAAATAAAAGCTTTGGCTACCCAGTAATCATAATTCGGAAAATCTTTTTGCAGCTCGAAACAGGTTTTTTGCGATGTTTTGTACTGGCGCTTTAAATATTGAATGTTGGCGATGTTATATTTAGCTTCGGCAGCGGCAACTGTTTTAGTGTTGCTCATGGTATAATTCAGTTCAGTTACAGCTGCAGTGGTATCAGCCTTTTGTAAGTAAGCCAAGCCAGCATACAGGCCGGTTTTAAACTTATCCTCCTGTGCAGATTTTTCGTTCTGCCTTACCAGCTTTACATAGTTCAGCACATCATCAGCCATGTGCATTTGCGAGTAACATAACAGCAGGTTATTTATAGCAAAGGCATAATCAGCCTTATATTCAGAGGTTATTTCTAATTTTTTAAGAAATACTACCGCTTCATTATATTTTTTCTGCGCGATGTACAGCTTAGACATGCTTATCAATGATTGCTCTGTATAGGTACTGGTCCAATCATTTAATATCACGTTGTAATCGCTAACTGCTTCATCGGGTCTTTTTAAATTAACCAGGCTTTGCGCACGTATAAACCTTGATTGCTTATCATATATGGGCTTGGTTTGAAACTTATCAAAGTAAGCGTTAACAGCAGCAACAGTGCCTTGCCAATCGCCTTTTAAATAAAGGTTATTGGCGGCTGTGTACATAATGCTTTCCTGTTCGGCTGCCGAGTAATTGCCAATAGGGGTAGTGGTAGCATAAGCGATGAAAGTTTGCGCATCACCCTTATCGGTATATATTTTTTCTATCTGTTTAAGGGCCTGTTTTGCTTCATCTGTGGATGCGTAGTCTTTTATCACCTGTTTAAATGATTCAATTGCAAGGTCATCATTCCCGGCATTGTAATCTATCAAACCAATGGTAACCAGCGCGCGTGGTATATAACTGCTGCGCGGGTATTTTTGAATCATGGTTTGCAGGTTGTTTCTTGCAGTTACACCATCATTCTTTAAAAAATAGGTATAGGCAATCTCAAAATCAGCATCATCCGCGTAATCAGAATTTGGGAACGATGCTAAAACATCCTTGAGGGTACTTATTTTTAAATCTAACGATCCACGTAAACCTTGTATCATCCCCCGCTGAAATAAGGCGTAATCCTCGCCTTTACTGTGTTGTGCAATTATTTTATCATAATATTCTAAAGCCCTGTCATAACTTTTTAATACAAAATAACTATCGCCAATACGGGTTATAGCATCATTTATAGTGTTCTTATCTTTTTCATCGCCATTTAAAAACTTTTGAAAATAGTTGGCTGCTGTTTTATATTTCTCACCACCAAAGGCTGCGTAGGCTAATGCATAATTTGCATAGTTGTACACAGTGGTTTGTTGTGCCTCGGGTAGGTCCAGGAAGTCTTGAAAGGTTAATACCGATTCGCCATATTTACGCACTTCGTACATCGCCTCGGCCATCCAGTAAGTGGTTAGCGCTTTTATTTTAGGATCAACCGGTACTTTTAATGAGCGCAGGAAAATACCAATAGCGTTTTCAAACGCGCGCTCATTGTAATACTCAAGGCCGCGGTAATAAGTAACTTTCTGATAAGCAATTTTGGCGCTCTGTGTTTTATTGGGGATAGGCTCCAGTATATCAACAGCCTCTTTATAATTGCGCGAGTTCAATAATTCCTCGCCCAATAAAACCTTAACCTCTGTAGTGCGTTGCGCGGTTGGGTAATTTTTTAAGTATAAGCGGGTAGCATCAAGCGCCTGGGTATTAAAATCAAGTTCGTAGGATAGCTTGGCATATTCATACAAACCATCTTCCTGCAGCTGCTTATCAAAGCTTAATTTTGATGCTACAAAAAACGCGTTACGCGCGCTTTGCTTGTTATCCATCTTCAGGAAAACACCGCCTAATATATAGTTACCATTCTGGCTGTAAACATCAGTCTGTTCAATCAGTTTTTCTAACTCGCTGGCAGCTTTTGCGTAGTTGCCTATTTTATTGTAAGCATAGCCCATTTGATAGCTATCCTGCGTGCTTTGGGTTTTGCCCAGATCGCGCTCTTCAAACCGGTTGTAATATTTAACCGAGTTATCATAATCTGATTTTGCAAAGTATGAAGCGCCAATTACGCGCAGCATCTCCGTTTCGTTTTGCTGAAGGGTGCTGTTGATGATAGGTACCGCGTAGCTTATTACATCATCATAACGGTTATCTAAAAAGTAAACGGCAGTTATATAATATGGATAGCTGTTGATGTATTTTTTTGAATTTTTAAGCTTTTCAAAATTTACCAGCGCTAAATGGTAATCCTGATTCAAATAAGCTATATAGGCAAAATAGTAAGTGGCGTCATCAGTAAATTGCGAGCGCCGGGTTTTTACTTCGCTAAACAGTAATTGCGCGTTTTTGTAATCATTTAAAGCAAAATAGGCATATCCCTTACGAAACTTATACTCGGTATTTTCGCTTCCGCTTAACTCGGCAGCGCTTATTTTATTAAACCAAAGCAGTGTTTCTTTATATTTTCCTTGTTTTGAATATGATTTGCCTATCTGGAAATAAGCCAGCTTGGTTAACGGGTTTTCGGGATGTTCTTTAATGAATTTTAAGAAAAGGCTTTCAGCATCATCATTACCTAATTCAAGCGCGCAAAATGCTACATAGTATTGGGCATTTTCTTTTATCAGTGAAAGTTCTGATTCGAATTGCGGCTGATTGCTGGTTTTTAATTTAGAATCCATCACCAGCTTATATTGCTGTGTAGCGGCAACGTATTTACCTTTTTCTAACAGATTGTTTGCGGCATGGTAAGTATTATAAACATCAAATGAAGGGTTTTGCTGCGCGAATAAATTGAAAGCGAAAAATACAAAAAAAAGGAAGAGACCGTATTTGATTTTTATCATAAAGCGTGTACAAAAATAGTGGTGCTAAATTAGCTAAACACAAAAATGCAATCCACAATAGTAATTAACAACTGTGGAAAACACTTTATAAACGCAAGTATGAAAATAGATGGTATGTATGTGGAAAACTTTTATGTGTTGGTCATTGGTCATTGGTCATTCGTCATTGATCATTTGCCATTGGTCATTTGCCATTAGTCATTTGCCATTAGTATTACCGTATATGGGGCTGTATCAAAATTGATATTGAAAAAATCAAAACAGAATTATATTTTGGGGATGTAGCTCCTCTGTGTTACTTTGCGACTTTTTTACCCACTTTGTGGTGAAAATTTACCATAGAGACCCAGGGACTTGATATAGCCCGATTGACTATTGACCAATGGCTATTGACAAATAACTAAATTATGCAGCAGCCAAATGCTTTTCTACACTACTCAATAACACATTTATATCAAATGGCTTGGCTATAAAATCATCGGGGTTGCCGTTTTGTTTGCGGGTATCGGTAACCGCATGGCTGGCCGAAAGTAAAATAACAGGTATGTTATGTGTTTCTTTTTTTGCTTTTACGTTCCGGCATAATTCGCGCCCATCCATATTGCCCAGCATAATATCTAATATTATAAGATCGGGATGATTCTTTTTTATTCTATCAAATAAAAAGTGGCCATCCGCTAAAGTTTCTACTTCATATCCTGAATCTTCCAGTATAAATTGTAAAATTTCTAGTATGTCTTTATCGTCATCAACCGCTAATATTCGTCGCATGGGTATATTATATTAAGTCCCTTAATAAAAAAGGTATAGGAAATTATTGTTATAATAACAATTCCTATACCACATATTAATTTAAGCACAAATTAGCCGGTATGTTTAGTAAACAATTTATTTAATGCTTGTTATTAAACACATTATTAGTCATTAATAGCCAAAAATCTGTTTCATATCCGGTTTTATCAGCTCGCCATATTTTTTAAGGTCGTTATCGCTCACACGTTTGTCTGATGCCACTATACAGTAAGTGTATGGTTTGTCTTTTAATTGCGTGCTATGGAAATTTTTAATAGTTGCAAAATTTATTTTATCCAGGCTGTTAAAAATGGTTTTTCGGGCATCATAATTTAAACCCATACGTTGGGCCGCCAGGTAATTAAACAAAATATCTTCCTGCGTAATACGTTCGGTTTCTAATGATTTACGGATATTATCCCTGGCGTCGGTCACTCCCTTTTCAGATTCGGGTAAGGTATTAAGTAATTCATTCATGGCTTTAATTGCATCGTTCAATTTATCGGCCTGTGTACCCACATAACCTAAAAAGTAATTACGATCGTCTTTTTTAACCGGTGCCGCATAAATAGCATAGGCCGAGTAAGCAAGCCCTTTTGCTTCGCGTATGTTTTGTAAAACTATTGAC
The DNA here is from genome assembly GCF_028287845.1 of Mucilaginibacter sp. GTDB lineage: Bacteria > Bacteroidota > Bacteroidia > Sphingobacteriales > Sphingobacteriaceae > Mucilaginibacter. The sequence continues at coordinate 25,182 of NZ_JAQBOW010000059.1, read as the reverse complement.
GTGAACCCACTGGTACCAAAGTAATTGTTAAATAATTCAACTTCGGGAGTTTGAGCAGGATTATATTCATTTTCATTTCGAATCCAGTAAATCTCTGCCTGTACCATATCATAGTTGGCAAATAATACCTGGTTGCCGGTATTAGCTATTCTTGTAAACTGTTTTTTAGCCGGATAAGGAGTAAAGGCAGCGGGTGTTTTATGCACTTTTGATAAAGTAAGCGCTGTCTGCATAGCTGTTTGCGGCCCATAATATAATATGGTGTGCTTATAATTATTAAGCGAATGCAAAATTTTCACCAGGTCATCGGCTGTTATGGCATCTAATTCATCATCGCTTAATGCATAATTAAACGGATTAGACGGGCCATATTGCGCATAGCTTCTAAGCCCGGCTGCAATTGTCGCTTTATTTAATTTAGCATTATCTCTTGCTCTTTTTAAACGTGTTTTAAGCCCGGCCAAAGCTTTTTCGTCGGGCTGGCAATTGGCCAGCAGATCTTCGTATAATTGAGCAGTCGCGATAAAGTTTTCCTGTAAACCGTTAAAACTAACCTGTGTAATTTCGGTACCGGTAGTTATAATTTGGTTTTGATTAAATGACGCTGCCAGTTTATAAAACGCTTTGCTAAAATCTTCGGCTGTTTTTGTTTTGGTGCCTAAAAATTGCAGGTATTGGGCAGCAATAGGTAATAACTTATTGTTCCAGCTACCCATATCATAACGATAGTAGAGCCTGAAGATGCTGTTGTCTTTATTTTGAACGGCTAAAACATCAATATTACCGGCTTTGGCCCTTTGTATATCTTTTTGGTAATCAAGCCAAACCGGTTTTACTGCAGTTGATGGTATGGAATTGATTTTTTTTAGGTATTCAGATTGTGACGTAGCATTAACTTCAACCGGGGTAATAGCCGGTTTTTCAACCTTTATTATATTTTTATCCTCGCCCTGGTGTTTGTAAACAATTACATAATCATTTTCATTAAGATATTTATTTGCAAACGCTACAATTTGCGGTTTGGTAATCTTAGAAAGTTCATTAATTGTAGCAATATCGGTACGCCAATCAACGCCCGAAGTAAAGTCGCTCATCAGGTTATTGGCCCTGTTTACATAACTTTCATTATCTATTATCTTGTCTTTTTTCGCGTTGTTTACTATAGATGTGATCAGGTCATCCGAAAATTCACCTTTTCGTAATTTGCTTATTTCAGCAAGCATCAAGTCTTTTACTTCGTCTAATGATTGCCCTTTAACCGGATTTCCGCGTAGTAATAAAACGCTGTAATCTTTTAAAGTATAATCACCTGCAAATGCACTTAATAATTTTTGTTTTTTAACCAGGTCAAGATCAAATAAACCAGCCTTGCCATTAGTTAGCATTGAACCCATCAGATCGAGCAGGCGGGCATCACGCGTGCTGGCGCCCGGAAAACGAAATGCAATAGTTAAGTTTTCAGGATTTGGGCCATAAACGTCACGTTTAATTGGGCTCACAATAGTTTGTTCTGGTTCAAAAGTATAAGCAGGAATAGGTTTTGCCTTCATGTAGCTAAAATGATCGTCAACTTTTTTGATCACTATATCCGGGTTAAAATCACCCGAAAGCACAACACCCATATTATTAGGCACGTAATAAGTGTAATAATAATTGCGGATAGCATTTAAAGAAGGGTTTTTTAAATGCTCAATTGTACCTATAGTGGTTTGCTTGCCATAGTTATTGTTAGGGAACAGGGCGGCAAACATGGCTTCATTAACTTTCCGGCTATCATCATCCAGCGTACGGTTCTTCTCCTCGTAAACGGCTTCCAGCTCGGTATGGAAAATACGCATTATGGGGTTACGGAAACGCTCTGCCTGCATCGTCAAAAACTTATCAATAGAACTACTTGGGATATCTTCTGTATAAACCGTTTGTTCAAATGAAGTAAAGGCATTGCTGTTTTGCCCGCCCATAGACGCCATCATTTTATCATACTCGTTGGCTATGGATACCTTAGCCGCCTCGCCTGATGTTTTGTCAATTTCTTTATATATCTCTTTACGTTTGGCTTCATCCTTAGTAGAATTATATTGCTCATACAAGGCATCTATTTTATCTAAATATGGTTTTTCTTTGGTCCAGTCTGTTGTGCCAAATTTATCAGTCCCCTTAAACATCATATGCTCCAGGTAATGTGCAAGGCCGGTATGGTCGGCCGGGTCGGTCTTGCTGCCTGCTTTAACCGCTATATACGCTTGTATGCGCGGCTGTTTATTAGTAGGGCTTAAAATAACGGTTAAGCCATTTTTTAAAACATAAAAACGGGAGTGAGTAGGGTCACCTGTTACGTATTTATAAGTGTATCCCCCGGAAGTAGCTTGTTTCCAGGTAATAATGCTTTTGCTTTGAGCTTTTAAGTTTGACGCAAAAGCAATCAATACAAAACTAATCAAGAGTAATTTTTGTTTCATGTTATAGGTTTAAAAAATAAATGTATTTAAAAATTTTAACTATAAAAATAGGAGGAGGCATTAAAAGTGATTTTATGGATAAAACAAACCTTTAATGGTTAATGCATGTTTTAAGGAATAAGACGATAAATCAATTCGCATGTTACCAGGAATTTGCATAAATTTTAATACTAAATTTTGCAGTAAATAAACCTTTGCAAACAGTTTTACTCTAAAAGGCATTATTAACTAAATAACTTATACCACTATGAAAAAAATTTTCTTTTTAGCTATTGGCCTGCTGGTTGCGGGCTCAGTAAGCGCACAACGATATTATCATTCTCCGCGCAACGATAGAAGTGGTGATAATAATAGTGATTTTTATCAACCCACGGTAGGTTTTGAAGTGGGGGTAAACGTATCAAACTCAGTTAGTTCTTATAATTCAAATTATAGCACAGGCGGCTTAGCCGGGCTTAATGCGGGTATTACGTTTAATTTGCCTTTAATTTACCCCTTATCTTTCGCTCCTGAAGTATTGTACTCGCAAAAAGGATATACTGCAGCTACGCAAGATGGAAATTTTACCCAACGTACTGATTTTATTGACATCCCTTTATTGGCTAAATTTAAAGTAGGGCCTGCGTTTAACTTTTATATTGGCCCGCAATTGTCGTATTTGCTTTCTACTACAAATACTTATAACAATGGCTTTACCATATCAAGCGAGCAGTATTACGAAAACAACAATGGGCATAAATCATTTTTAGATGGAGTTATTGGAGTAAGTTTTGATATTAACAGATCTGTTGATTTGCATGCAAGATATACTATTGATATGCAACAAACAGATAATTATGGCAATACTTATGTGCCCGATTACCGTAACCAGGTTTGGCAGTTTGGTTTAGGTTTTAAGTTTTAATGCTTAAAAACACATAAAAATAAAAGGCCGTCTCTTTTAGAGACGGCCTCATTTATTTTATGTGCTGCAGATTAATAATCCGAGTTTCCTTTATTGTTACCTCTGTCGCGATAGCTTCCACCGCCGCCATTACCTTTATCGCGATAGCTTCCACCGCCGCTGCTTTTATCACGATTGTAACCGCCACCACCGCCACCGCCGCTGTTTCCACCACGATAGCCACCGCCACCACTGTTTCCACCACGGCTGTAACCGCCGCCGCCACCGCCTCCATAACCACCACCGCCACTTGGCCTGTCGGTTTTTTCTTTGGCTTGGCTTACAGCAATTGCTTTGTCAAGTATTTGTTTTTCATCCAGATTAGTGATCGCGTTTTGAGCTTCATCATCATTTGGCATTTCAACAAAAGCATAGCACTTGCTTCTACCGGTTTCACGATCCATAATCAGGTTAACAGAACTAACTTCGCCATACGTGGCAAATAATTCTGTAATGTCAGCCTCCTGGTATTGATAAGGAAGCTTGGCGATAAAAATTTTCATTTAATGATTTTAGTTAAGTTATAACAATAGTAAGCATTATAATTAAAAAAAGTATGTGTGTTATTTGAATAGTTTATTAATGCTTTTATAACAGGTAACACACGCGTTTTTTTATTGTTTTAAGTTGGTAAAAATTTAATTAAAATAAAAAATAGTATCGGAAATGAGTTTAAGAGATGAGGCTATTAACTTTTTCAACCAGTTCGGTTAAATCAAATGGTTTATTAATAATGGCATCACAGCCATAATCAAAAAGTTCATCATCATGATTGATGTAAGCAGAGAATATAATTACCGGCGTATCCTTATATTTAGGATGGCATTTTATTTGCTTGCAAAGCTCGCCACCATTCATACCCGCAACACGATAATCTAATATTACCAGGTCGGGATTAAATTCTTCAACAAAAGGCATAACATCTTCGCCATTAGAAGTGCCTTTTACATCAAATTGTTCATAAGCAAGTGTTTCATGAACAATATCCAGTATGTCTTGATTGTCGTCTAATATTAAAATACGTTTTGACATTGATAAGGATTAAATAATCCGAAAATTTTAAAAAATGAGATGTGCAAAATTAAGCTTGGGCGTGGCAAATATTTTTTCGAACGGTATAAAACAAATATAATTTATTTTTTTTTATTCACAACATAATGAATAACATTTGGTTGTGAATTGTATTTTTTTGTTTCATTAGTTTACAACTTATTTACAACTTATTTACAACTTAATAGATATAATTAAAACGCACTCAAATTTAAAGGCATAATAACCTTCACTAAAGCCATAGTCAAGAAATATATAGTAAAATACTATTAAATATAAAAGCCTGTAACAGTAGCTACAGGCTTTATGTTAATGGGCTTTATATTAATGTCTTTTTTGATAAACATAAGCGTTTGGATAATGGCCATGCTTACGATAATAGGCCGCCCGGTAAGCAGCGCGTCTTTTTTTCTCTTCGTGTTTACGGTGCTCATTACCTATAACGTAACCACCACCTGCACCTATTGCACCTCCTATTAAAGCGCCGCCAACATTATGGCCAATAAGGCCACCCACAACTGCGCCGCCGGCACCGCCAATTATAGCGCCCTTGCCTTGTGAGCTTATGCCCTTATGTTGTTCTTGAGCTTGTGCAAAATTGCCTGTTATAAGCAATAGCGAAGTGAGTATCGCGGTATGTACAATTAACTTTTTCATGATATGTATCTGTTATGAATATTATTTAATAAATGCTAATCAAATAATAAGCCAAAAGATATTAAGATTGGAAAAAAGATTAAACATTGGCTATTAAAAATTAGTTGTATGTTTTTAAGGTCAATTATTAAGCAATTACGATAGCTTTAGCCATTAAATAACCAATATTTTATAGCCAATGTTCAATCTTCAATTGCGATATTTGCCGAAATAAGAGGATAGGTTCCTTCTCTTTATTTTATGACTAAACAACGTTACTTTTTTACTGTATTAATTTTGGGGGCGCTTACTGCCCTGGGTCCTTTCTCTATTGATATGTACCTGCCGGGCTTTCCTGCCATTGCAAAATCATTCCATACAACTACCGCCCAGGTTTCGCTTTCATTATCCAGTTTTTTTGTGGGATTAGCTGCCGGGCAATTATTATATGGCCCGTTGCTGGATAGGTATGGACGAAAAAAGCCTTTGTATGTAGGTTTGGTATTATACATCATAGCATCGGCAGGTTGCTATTTTTCAACCGGCATTGAGGCTTTAATACTACTGCGTTTTATACAGGCTATTGGCAGCTGCGCGGCGGGTGTAGCATCAATGGCTATGGTGCGCGATATTTTTCCATTAAAGGATAACGCTAAAATATTTGCCTTGTTGATATTGATTCTGGGGGCATCACCTATGATAGCACCTACTGTTGGCGGCTATGTTACCGTAGTTTTTGGATGGCATTTAATATTTGTGATTTTAGGTGCAATGGCAGTATTAATATTGCTTACCGTTATTTTTTGTCTACCCGAAAGCTATAAGGCCGATCCTGCCTATTCGTTAAAGCCTAAACCCATTATAAGTAACTTTTTACAGGTGCTTAAAGAACCTCAATTTTATACCTACGCGTTTGCAGGCGCTTTCGCGTTTGCCGGTTTGTTTGTTTATGTTTCGGCTTCGCCCATTGTATTTATGGAGATTTTTAAGGTGAGCGCCAAAACTTACGGATGGATATTTGCCACGCTTTCGGTAGGATTCATTGGTTCGAGCCAGGTGAATAATTTGCTGTTAAAAAAATACAAAAGCGAGCAGATCATTTGGGTGTCTCTAACTGTGCAAGTTATTACGGCCTTAGTGTTTTTTATAGGCAGCCTTTATAATTGGTTTGGATTGGGCGGCACCATTGGTATGATATTTATTCTGCTATGCTGTGTTGGTACAACCAGCCCTAACGCTTCGGCTTTGTCGCTTGCGCCGTTTTCAAAAAATGCAGGTACTGCATCGGCACTGTTAGGTGCATTACAGTTGGGTTTAGGGGCGTTAGCTACTTTGGGCGTCAGCGTTTTTAATAGTCATTCGGCAGTGCCAATGGCGGCAATTATGGAAGCATCGTCAGTAATAGGTTTGCTAATCCTTTTTATCGGGCGTAAAAGGATAGTTCATAAAGTTGAGGCATCGGCTTCGGCAGGAGTGGGAATGGCGCATTAGATAAAGTGGCACTAAGGCTACACCAACACCTCATCAATTATCCCAAACTCTTTCGCTTCGCTGGCTATTAACCAATGGTCGCGGTCGCATACTTCATGTACTTTTTGATAATCCTGGCCGCTGTGTTTAGAGATAATATCATAAAGCTCTTTTTTTACCTTCAATACCTGCACCGCGGTAATTTCAATATCAGATGCCTGGCCCTGCACGCCACCCAATGGCTGGTGCAGCATAACCCGCGAATGTGCCAGAGCCGACCGCTTGCCTGCCGCCCCTCCGCATAACAATATGGCGCCGAAGGACAGGGCCATACCGGTGCAAATAGTGGCCACATCCGGGCTTATAAGTTGCATGGTGTCATAAATACCAAACCCTGCATATACTTCGCCGCCCGGCGAGTTAATGTACATGTGAATGTCTTTCTTTGGGTCTGTTGATTGCAGGAACAGTAATTGAGCCTGTACAATGTTAGCAATATTAGCCTCTACAGGCGCCCCCATAAATATGATACGGTCCATCATCAGCCTTGAAAATACATCCATTTGCGATACCCGCATTTCGCGTTCCTCGGTAATATAAGGTGTCATGGCTGTAGGAATACTGCTCCTTTCAACGCCCGAAATATAATTGTCTACACGATCTGTTTGGACATGGCAATGCCCCACCGCAAATTTGCGGAACTCGTTTTTATCAATATTCATATCGTTTTGGTTTATTGTTTACTAAAAAGCCGCCTTATTTTTTGGCTGAAACTCAAATGCTCTGGTTGGGTAAATAGCTTTTGATGTATGGTCTCAATTTCTTTTTTTAACTGTCTGCGGCCGTATTGCTGTATGGTATCATAAGCTTTTTGCTGCCATATAACTTTATCAGCCAGGTTATTGTCCAGCATCAAACGGGCCTCAAATACCAACATGCTCCCTGTATCTGCGATGTCAAATAAATGAGCCTCTATCTGCCTGGTTTCATTCCATGAAGTCATCATACGCTAATGCTTTTTCTTTAATGGTGTCTCTAACTTTTTCCAAACATTTATACTTCTGTACGGTGGCCGACCGCACACCCGAGTAGCCAAATTCGTCCGCCAGTTCTATTAACGAGTGCTGATCGTAATAAAACCCTTTTAAAAGCTCCATGCATTTTTTGCCGGCAGTTTCTAAAAAGCGCATCAGGCGGTTGCTTGACAGGTATTCGTCTTCATCCGCCGAATAATCAATATTATCCAAAGGGATATTTTGATTGTTCTCCTTATATCGCTTTATCCACAAGTGTTTAGCGGTGCCCATCAAATAGGCGGTGTCATTATTTAATGTGGTTTGCGTGGCAATTGTTTTTTCGTAATAAATAATTAACGCGTCCTGGAAAACGTCCTTAGCTTCATCAAATGAGCCGCCCATACGGCTGATGTATTTAGCCACAACCGGGAAAGCCTGCTTATAAAGCCCGGTGAAAAGCACTTGTCGCTTTTCGGCTGTATGATTTTGATTGCTGATACCTGGCATAAAAATGTCCTTTTATAGATATGTATAAAATTAGGGGTAACTATCACCTTTTTTATTTTATTTTTTTAAAAAGCTGTAATTTTTCACTTATAATGGTTCTTCGTCACTTCTGGTGGTATTTTTTAACAGCTGTTTTTTAATTATCTTTGTTATTATGCAAACAACTTACAGATTAAAGGCACAAGAGATTAGCATGGCTTTTTTGAAGTCCTTGAAAACCCTGTTTGCAGGCCAGGAGATTGAAATTACAATCAAGTCTGTGAAACCAGAAAATCAGAAGCACTATGCTAAGGATAATAATCAATTAGCTGAAATGATTAGGGAAAGTCGTATGAACGCCCCTGTCATATCCCCGGATGTAGATATTCGCGACCTTATTGATAAATCTCAGTACCCCGATCAGTAATAATATGGATTATATTGATACCGACGTATTAGTTCATTCATTGGTCAATCAAAATTTCAACCTACACTTAAAAGTGATTGATATGATTGACGAAATTAATAGGAATAACCGGTTTTTAATATCATGGTTAAGCATACAGGAAATGGGATTCGTGTTAGCCAAACTGAACCAGCCCACTGCATTTATCACATCGAAATTGGGCGCATTAATATCTTCTCTGCCTGTTGGATATGGTAATTCTGAATTTACCCGGGCGATGGGATTAGCGGCGGTTATCGGCTACAAAAACTTTAACGATTGCCTGCATACGGCCATTGCCGAACAATATTGTTCAGACCTGTACACTTGCAATTATAAAGACTTTAAACTCATCCAGCCTCATACCTCTTTAAATATTCATTTTTTGTAAACATTAATTGAATGAGCATATTTCATCATTACCAAAAGTGACGAAGAACCATCAAAAAGAAAAATTACAAAAACTGCCATGCAAAACGGCCTATTCTTTAACCGCCGTCACCTCAGATCCATCCGTTCCTTTGGTCGAAAATATTAATTGTTTGTCTGTCAAATCTTCTACATAAAATGGAAATTCCCTTGTCTTTCTATCTGCTAATATTTCTTTTACTATGATATTGCGCCCGTCCACCCTGAACGTGCCATGTGATAATACTTTGCCACCCCAGTAAATTATAAGGCTATCTTTTGTAGTGAATTCAATGTATGGCGCCTGTTCTCTTAAGGTCATGGCATTTACACTATCCGGCGGATTAGGATTTTGTACCCTTATGTATTTCCATTTGCCATACAGGTCTTTGGGTTTTACAGAGGGTTTACAGGAAACTAAAAATAGTGAAAAAAGTATTAGTAGCTGGATGTTTTTTGACATAGTGATATCGCTTTACCCCGAAATTAGGAATAAACAACCGTATCAGCCATTCTTTTTTTGCGAATCGCCCAGTTTTTTTTCAGCCTTTTTTACTTCGTCTTTCTCACTTAAAGGTACATCGGTTTTTATCTCTTCGTGAAGTGAAGTTTTTTTTGTGCCGATGTTTTTTTTATCTAATCTGGATTGAGCCACGGTTTTCATGATCTGGTAATTTAATGTTGCAGGCTATAGTATAGCCTGTATTTATAAAACCATGAAAAATAGAAAATGTTTATGGCTGTTGCCTGATTTCTCACCGTTGTTCAAAATGACAATTAATTTTGTTGGCCTGCCTTTTTTAAACTATCCGCTTTAGCTTTTGCCTTCTTTGTAAAGAATCCTTTAAGTAAAAAGTTATGTTGCAACGCTTCCAGGTCCTCATTTGCCTTAACAGAACTTTTTTGAAGATTATCTATAGTGCTTTGCAATTGTGCCGCAGATTTAGGATCATTCAATAAAACGCCGATAGCATTATCTGTGCGGTTAAATTTATCAGTAGCTTTCCTCAAATTATCAGTGGCCGCAGCCCCATTAACCGCCGCCTGATGAAACTGGTTTGCTGCTGATTTAATTTGACTAAAGGTTGCTGTATCTGTAAGCAGCTTATCAGCAAGGCCACCTTTAACATTCATTTTAGCGCTAAAATGTTCCAGCTGATCTGCCAAACGGGCAGTGCTGGCGCTGGTTTTTTCAAAATTACGCATAGAGTTACGTAATTGTACAGCCATCATACTATCGGCCATTAAAGTACCTACGGTGCCTTTGCCTTGTAATATTTTGCGGCTCAATAATTTAAAATCGCCGGTTATGGATAGTAAATTTTGATTGTTTTGCTGTAATACCTTCAGCATATCATCAGTTGATGTTACTTTTTCGGTTTGTAAAACATCACCATCCTGCACAATAGGTGCCTGCGGACTACCGCCGTCAATTACTATAATTTTATTACCTATAAGCCCGTCAGATCCGATGTGTACACCTGCATTGCGATGCACGTATTGCTGTGTACTTTCATCAATACTCATACGCACATCAACACGTGATGGCCCTATAAAGCGAATTTTACTGATACTGCCTACCTTAACACCCGAGAACCAAACGCTGTTGCCGGTTTTTAACCCGGATACATCATCAAACACCGCGCTAATGTGAATGCTCTTTGCAAAGGTTTTAGACTGGCTGCCCAAAGTGAAAACGCCAACAATAAATACAATCAATCCCAGGGCTAAAAACAGCCCCACCGTTATTGCACGTTTGTTATCTGATGAATTCATATATTCTATGTAAATCTATTGTATAAAATTGTAATCAAAAAATGGTTTTACCCTTTCGTCCTTTGTATCAAATACTTCCTCAAAACTTCCCTGGCGTTGAAACTGGCCATCCAGCAGCATCGCTATCCTGTCGCCGGTTTGTTTGGCACAGGTAAGATCATGCGTAATAATGATGGATGATGTATGATAACGCTCCTGAACCTCATTTATCAGCTCATTAATTTCAATGCAGGTAATGGGGTCAAGCCCGGCTGTTGGCTCGTCATACAACATAATTTCCGGGTTCAATATCAGTGTACGGGCAATGCCAATACGTTTGCGCTGCCCGCCCGAAAGTTCAGACGGCATCTGGTTAATGGTTTTGCTCAGGCCAACTGCTTCCAATACGGTTTCAACGGCTTTATCTACTTCTTTTTGTGTTAAGTTTCTGCGATTACGCACCAGCGGAAACTCCAGGTTCTTACGCACTGTCATACTATCATATAACGCGCTGTTTTGGAACGAAAAGCCAATGCGTATGCGCAGTTCCTGCAATTGCTTGTCAGTTATGGTATTAATATCCTGCCCAAGTACTTTTATCTGACCCTGATCAGCCTGCAACAGGCCCGATATAACTTTTATCAGCACTGATTTACCCGTACCAGACCGGCCCAGCACCACTAAATTTTCTCCCTGGTAAAGCTCCAGGTCAATACCGCACAAAACTGCATTTTCCTCAAAAGATTTTTGCAATCCTTTAATAGTAATTACCGCGTTATTATAGTCTATTGGTACTTTTGCTTTATGCATAATTTTTATTAACGAAACCAGCTGCTTATTTGTACAATAACAATCTCTTCTACAAATATTAAAAACATGGCAGTTACCACGGCACCATTGGCAGCTTTACCAACACCTTCGGTACCCTTTGATGAATTATAACCCTGGTAACAACCCACAATGCCTATGGTAAAACCAAATACAATTGATTTTATGAGCGATGCTGTAAAATCAACAAATGTAAGTGGGTCAAAAACCTGCTGCATGAAGGTGCTGTAGGTGGTTCCTTCGTTAGTTGCTACGTTTACATAACCACCCAATAAGGCTATAAACGCAGTATAAGTAGCCAAAATGGGAATTGTTAATGTGGTAGCCAGAACACGGGTACAGACCAAAAATTTAAACGGTTTGGTCCCCGATACTTCCATGGCATCAATTTGCTCGGTAACGCGCATTGAGCCCAACTCGGCACCAATACTTGAGCCTACCTTGCCCGCGGCTATTAATGCAGTTACCAATGGAGCAAGTGCGCGCATTATAGCTATTGATACTAATGATGGCAGCCATGATGTAGCGCCAAACTGACCCAATGATGGGCGCGATTGTTTGGTAAATATTAAACCTACAATAAAACCTGTTAATGATATTAAGGTAAATGAGCGTACACCTACTTCATAACATTGGCGTACAATTTCTTTAAACTCAAAAGGCGGCACAAAAGCCTCCTTGAAAAACCGGATGATGAATTTGTTTATATCATAAAGACTTACAAAAAAGTTTATGATCCTTTTACGGGGTTTGGCTTTTTTTTTAAGTTGAAGAGTTGTGCTGTTTTTAGTATCCATTAATAATGGCAAAGGTATTACTTTACAAGATATTGCTGATATATTCTACAAAACTTATTAATATTGTTTGATATCTGCTTAAATATTAACATTATGCTTTGTTTGACAAAGGTATACTTGTTTGTGTTACGATAAAGTAAAATAATAGTATAGTCATAATAAAACCATTTGTCGCGTTTAATCCTTTTTATTGCATAAAGGATAATATATATGAACGCATACCAACAAAAATGGCTGGACCTTTTGCACAGCGCCAACCTGCCGGGATGGGAAATTAAAGCTTTAGAAGATGGAATTTATATAGAAATGCCGCATGTTACCGATTTAAAACTGATAAGAGATAGCCTGCCGGAAACCCTGGGTGCAATGTCGCTGGATATTGATGTGCCAAAATCACGTGTTAAATTTCATTTTCACAACGGATATGAAAGCTTTGAATATATTCTGAACCCGCATGAAGAAGATTTAAACGATGATAGCAATTAACAATCTCCGCCAACTTCGCAACTATCACCCTCAATAACATCAAGCTTTGGTTGTTTATTGGTTGCCCATTCGCTGTATGATTTCTCTAAAGTTTGCAAAAATACCGGCACAGCCTGCGCGCCCGATACGCCAAATTTATTATCCATCACAAAAAACGGCACACCGTGTATACCTAATTGTTGGGCCTGTGCTATGTCTTGTTGCACATTAATGGCGTATTTGTTTCCGGCCAAAGTATGCTCAACTTCAGCTTTGTCCAAACCTATTGATTCACCTAATTCTGCTAATGTATCATGGTCGGCAATATTTTTGCCTTCGGTAAAGTATGCCTTAAATAAGGTTTCTTCGGCCTCGTCGCCTAAACCATTTTGCTTGGCCAGGTGTGCAAAACGATGCGCGTCGAAACTATTGGCTACAACCGCTTTGTCAAAATTATAAGTTAAACCAACTTCGGCAGCCATTTCGGTCACCTGGTCGTTCAATTGTTGGGCGTATTCAAATGTCCAGCCTTTAATATCGGCTAAATATTGGGTGATATTCAGGTTAGGGTCAGTCTTTAAATCAGGATTAAGCTGGAAGCTTTTCCATTCTATTTCCACCTCGTCTTTATGCTCAAATTGTTGTAAGGCATCCTCGAACCTGCGTTTGCCAATGTAGCAAAACGGGCACATTACGTCACTCCAGATCTGTATTTTCATGCTGCAAATTTACCTCAAGCTCAAGAATTGAGCGTAACGCCAACGTAAAATTAAAGGCTTAAAGATTCGACAACTTTTAAAAGTTGTCAAATTTAAAATTAGTTGTTGATGAGGTTTTTAAGCGGTTGTTTTTACTTTCCGCTTTCTCCACCAGAAGTAAAATATCAATCCAATGGTGACCATCAAAATTTGAAGTCCGGCCCCAACTAGTGTACTTATATCTCTTGTAGTTTTTCCGGCGAAATCCATGTAATGATGTTTGTGAAACAGAGCAAAACTATATCCCTCATATAGTTCCACATCATTGGTGTTCTTCGCCAGCACGCCGGTTGACGTTTCTATATACAGGCGTTCTTTATGATTGAATGGGTAATTGATTTTCCATACTGGTAATCGTTTGTCGGTGAAGTTGTATTCGTCTGTAAATTTGGTGATCAGCTCGGTAGAAACAATTTTATCGGGATTAGTGCCACTCAATTGGTTGGCTAAGCTTTTCGCATACAGTTCGTCGCCATCGGGCAATACCGAATAATCGCTGGCATTAACATAAGCTACCACCGCGGTATCCGCACTCATATCTTTCATTAGGTCCTTTCTTTTATGGCTTTTTTTGCTTGTGGCTAGATACACCTGCCAGTAAGCCTTTCCGTTTAGTTGTACCAGGCCGATATTGGTTATCGGCTTTTTCACGATAGCATGCAGTTTGTTCAGATCACAATGAATAGCCGAAACCGCAAAGCCATGTTGCACAGATTTTATTTCTTTTTCTTCTCCTTTTAATTTGGAAAATGCATGATAACAACCGCTGAACGTAAACATCAGCGTAAAAACGGAAGCTACAATGGCTGTATAGCGGTGATTTCGCCGGGCTTTCACCAGTGGGTTTCCCTTTATTTTTTTGCTTTTTGTAGCGAAGAAGATATAAATACCCATCAGGGCAGTCAAAAAGCCAAATCCAGCAAAAAACATTTCTACCAATATCCGTCCTTTACCTAAAAAGTTTATCCAGCCCCAGGTATGTACCAGGTCAAAAAAAGTAGTAAATGCCGCCCGATTTTTATCCACGGCCACTGCAAAACGGTCCTGTCCGGTTTCAACATAGAGCCGGATATTGTCCGCTCTCTTAAAAGCGACCTTGTAAACAGGCAACAGGCAATAAATACTTTTGTATTCTTTATCGAAACCGGTAATCAAAGAAGCGCTTTCTATGGGCGCTCCTGTTTTGTTGTTCAATACTGTATTGGCCGCTTCTCCGCAGCAATCCATCGCGCCGCCAATCGGCATACCCACAGGCATCTCCATTTGCGGTATTTTGTTTTTAGCACTTTTTGGAGCGCCCTCTAAAAACAGGCGGGCAATATACTGCGCGTACAGCCAGTCTCCTTTAGCCAGGATATTCCCGGTTTTAGCGCTGAGGTATTGTAGTCCGTAATTCCGGCTGGTTTTCACCTGGTAAAACCAATTGGTATCAATATGCACCAGCCGGGCGCCGTAAATGCTGTCAATTTTATTTTGATTTAATACCTGCTGTAATGATAGGTTTACCTTATTGCTATCTATCGTTTCCGTTAGAATGCTTTGCGACCGCACTGCAGGGCGCAGGTTGGTCATGATGGGGTGCATGAACCCGCTGGTAGCCCATAGCAGCACGGGTATCGCAATGATAAGCGAACAGGTGCGGTGCCATTTGTAAATATTTTTTCTAATCATGGTCTTGTTGTTAATTATTTCCCAAACCGGTAAGCCAGGCCAAGTGTGAATGCTCTGGGATCGCCCAGGTTGTAGCTATAAGATGCCGCGCCGGCAGTGGTAGCAGTGGCTGTAGCTAAGGTTGCATAATAAGTGTTAAATACATTCAGTGCGTTTAGCCAAACTTCCGCATGGCCCAACTGGTAGCCTAAGCGCACATTGGTTAGCTTAAATCCGTTATAAGTGTATTGTTGCAGGTTATCCATATAATATTTACCTACTTGTTGCTCCTCTACACCAATACGAAAGCCTTGCAGGTAATGCGGTTTATAAACCACCTCTGCATTGCCTGTGAAATGAGGTGCGTTTGCCATTTCCTTGCCGTTATAGTTTACGCCGCTGGCTATGTAATTAACAAAAGTGTGGTTGGCATTAGTAGCGCTTAGGCGGAAATAAAGGTCTTCAACCGGCCGATAACTGATGCCATACTCCAGGCCTATATGCCGGGTAGCGCCCGCGTTTTGCGGTTGAGTAGTATTATCGGGCAGTTTGACGTTAATGATCTCGTTAGTACCCTTCATCATATAGGCACTGTAGTCTATATATAGTTTATTTTCTAATAACGACAGCCATCCGCCTAATTCATAGTTATGAAAGGTTTGCGGCAACAGGTAGGCACTGTTGGTGGTTTTACCGAATACCTGGGTAATTTGAGGAGGAACATAGCCTTCACTGTAAGTGCCATAAAAACCTATTCCCCTGTAATTATAAGTAAAACCTAATTTAGGGGCCACCTTGCCGTAGTTGGTAATTGTGGATGGGCCGCCGGTAACACTTGACCCGGGCAGGGAATTGACGAAAGCGTACTGGAATGCATCGTAACGAATAGCCGCGGATATGCGTAAGCCGGGTGCAATAGTGAAATCATAATCTACGTACGAACCAAAATTACTTATCACGGTATTGTAGTTGGCCATCACCATATCCGGATTAGCTTTGGTATAGCTCACAAAGTTAACCACGCCGCCCTGGTTTTGCTTTTTGATCCAGATGAAGTCCTGGAAATAAGATTGAGGGTCAAGTTCCGCACTGGTGCCAACAATCAGTTTACTTTGCAGGAATTTAAATTTCTGAACATGTTGTAGGTACAACCCGTAAGATTTAAAGGAGTTGTTATTGATATTGCCTGTTGCCGTATCGGGCGAAACCGGGTTGCTGCTTTTCCCGCCCACGCGATAATTAGCAATAGAGTAAGATGGGTTTTGGATAACCGAATTGTCGCGATACATAAAAGTGGCATTTGTAGTACTGCTATCCGTCCAGTTATGGCTGATGGTTGACCGGGCCCGCAATGCTGTTACTTTCCGATAAGTAAAAAACGCCTGCGCCGCATAATCTTTACGGGCAAAATGGGTGCTGTCTAAACTGCCGTACATATCACTGAAATAATTGATATAGGATGTACTATTTGTCCAGATCGTGTTTTTATCAATTTTGTAGTCCAGTCTACCGGTAACCGCGGTTTTATGGAAATCGCTGTATTGTATGGGTCCGTTGGTTTGGTTGGCATAATAACCGCTTACAATAAAGCCCAATTTACCGGATGAGGTGCCAATCTGGCCATCTACACGTTTATATCCCTGGTTGTTCATTTGTGTGCTCAAATAGCCTGAGGTATAGGCAGGGGGAGCCTGGGTAATCAGGTTAACCACGCCACCAATAGCTTCCGCGCCGTATAAGGCCGAGGATGGCCCTTTGATCACTTCGATATTTTTTACTGCTGCCATATTCATTTCCAGCAGGGCATTGTGGTTAAATACGGCAGATGTACGGATAGGTATACCATCTTCCAGGTATAAGAACAAATTGTTGGTATTCATCGGCTGGCGAATGCTCATCTCGTGCTGCTCATTGCCGAGATTTACCATATTCACGCCGCTTATTTTATTCAGCAGCATATCCAGGCGCTGGGCTTTGGTATCCTCGATGGTTTGTTTGGAGATTGTCGCGATGGCAATAGGCGCTTCGCTTCTTTTTTCTGTAGTGCGGTTGGCGCTCACCACCACTCTTTGCAGTTCAGTTGTGGATGGCTGCAGCGCAATAGCCAGCGTTGCACCTTTAATTTCAATTGTACGGCTAATATAACCCACATAAGTTACCTGTAGCGTTTGAGCAGCAGTTGTTATTTTAAATTTTCCACTGGCATCAGAAGTGGTGGAATTGGATTTGGTATCTGTTATCGTAGCACCGGGTATCGGCTCTTTGGTAATAGCATCAAAGACCTTACCCTGAATTGCCGGTGTTTGCTGGGCAACAACGCTGCCCGCGATAAACAACAGATAAACAAGAAATATAAATTTTTTCATAAGATCATATAAGGGCACACCGCCTTTGGGTGGACTCATGCAACAGATTTATTTTTTTGTAAAAAAAATTGGGAGGGGTATAATACCGGCGTGACCGCTGATCAGCGGGAATGAAATATCAAAATTATCGGAACAGGGACGCGCGGTTTAAGCGGCCAATTTGGGTGGTCTGAAGATGGTTTCGATATAGCGGCTGCTATATTGATAAGCATAAACAGGACATGAGCCTTTTTTTGTCTTTATGATTGTTGGTTCAATAAACACTAATTGAAATGGCTCCTGAAAAAAAGAAATTTCAAATTGGGTAAGGTTATCCTTGGCTTCCTGCTTCTTTTCATTTTCGGCTGCCTGGTTTATTTTTTTCATGAAATAACACTTGCCATTACAATGCAGCCACGGTTTGTCGCGGTTTTCGCACAGCGTGGTGGCAATATATTTCTTGTTCAGCTCAAAACCCGCGTAAATAAAAAAGCGCGAGTAATTAGCCGTACCCAGCGCAACAAGTAAAATAATGGCGGTAATCCTATTTAGCATGCTGGTGCAAAGGTATATACTGAATAGGCGAAAAGCAAGGAGAAAGAAACTAAGTCATTACTGATGTTAGCGTGGCAATAATAAATTGTTAGTTATTTATCTGCCCTCTTCAGCGTAGAGTGCAATTTTTCGCCGTTCATTTCTGCATCCACGGTAACCGAATCGCCATAAAATTTACCAGTGTTAGGTACAATGCTACCGTCTACATTAACTTTAAAGCTAAAATCAGTTCCATTGGTTATTTTGCCATCATACATGGGTAAGTCGCCGTGTGGTGATAAAATTGAACCGGTTAGTTTTTCGCCGTCAACCTTAAAAGTATAAATAAGCGGAAATTCGTTACCATCAGCCATTTTTACGCTGCCCTTCCATTTGCCGGTCAAATCAGCAATTGCTGCCAAACAAACAAAAACACTACATAATAGTAGGATGGTTGTTGAGATTTTTCTTTTCATGATGTGGGTTTATTTAAATAAAAATAGGGCTTTTTATTTAAATAAACGTGTTTAGCGATTAGATAGTTTATTTGGTAATTATTTAATATATTGATTTTTAGCGAATTGCAATTTTGGGTGTCCCAAGGTGTCCCAGGTGTATTCACGTGTCCCTGGGACAGTACAGTAATAACATTTAATAGGTTTGTTGCTGCAATTGCTTACTTCGCGGCGGAACTATTTTTTTATATTTAAATAAATATCATCACATCACCCTTAAGGTGCTTTATAAAAATATATAGGCGAGTATACACCTTCGCTGGTGGTATAGTAGCCTTTACCATCAGCAGTAAAACCGACGGCCTCGCCTTGCTTCTCTACCTGGTAATTCGGTTCTTCTGCTGATCTTTGCATGGTTTGCCAGATGTGCTCATTACCATTACGTTTCCAGTAGTAAACCTTTTCATAACTCTTTAGTAATATCTGCCGGCCATCTTTTGATATATCACCGGCTGTTATCCATTTAAAGGGCTTAATGCCTTTAAAAAACAATTTACAGCGATGGGTTAAAACCAGCGTGTCATTAGGTTTGTAAGAAAGGGGAGTGGTATAAACACTTACGGTATCATGCCGTTTAGAAACGATGTAGATCAGTTTTTCCAGCGGATCAATCATTAGGGTTTCCGCATCTTTCGGTCCGTCTGGATATTTTAAATGCAGCGGTACCGCATTTGCTTTTGATATTTCACCTTTTAACCACGCCGTTTGCTCTTCCATTCGGTAAATGGTAATATATTTTCTTAGCGAATTATTATCGCCAATATCGCCCATATACACATAACTTTTTTTGCTGATAGGGCCGGGGCCCACCGCTATATCTTCGCAGTCGGCAACGCCTTGTTTCTCAGTTGGGTCACCTTTATAATAGATAGTACTAAGTATTTTACCTTGGGGCGATATGGCGAAAAATCTACTGGTATCGCCGCTATCATTATGTACGTAATAAACGTTAGGGTTTATACCCGAAGCGGATATGCCCGAAATTTCATTCATTTGCTTATCCTGCAAATAACCTGATACAATAATTTCATGACTAATGTATTTATGCCGGGCATAGGCACCAAAAAACAGGATGATGATTATGGGTAGAATTATATTTAATTTTTTAGCCCTGCTCATTTGGGTATTGAGTTTTTGCAAATTTACTCAATTGTATTTAAACGAAATAAATACAGGATATTATACAGATATGGTATGGAATACTGATTCAATTATAAGATATAACAAAAAAAGAGCTCTTTTTGAGCTCTTTTTAAATATTTGTTATGCTACCAATTCTGCATCAGGCTTTGAAATATCGGTAAGAGCAACTTTGCCTCTTTCTTTTCTTAATATCCGGTTAAACAGGGATATTTCCTTATCAAACAAAAAGCGGAAAAACAGCTTTGTCCATGATTTATGATAAAATAGAGTATCATAATACTCGGGCGCGGTTTTCTTTATCTGCGGTAGCTTGTTCCACGGGATAGACGGAAAATCATGATGCTCGTTATGATAACCTACGTTAAAGGCAACAACATTTAAGCCACCATAATAGCTATAGGTTTCCTGTTCAACACTATGGGTTAAGTAATGCTCTTGTACCCAGCGCGCGCCTAAAGGGTGCAAGCCAACAGAAAAAGAAAAACTCAGCAATAAAAATGCTAATGCGTGCCAGCCTAAAAAATAATATACAGCAACAGTAAAAACTACTTGTACAGTTAAGTTTAATACTATCCATATATCAAAAGTTTGTATCTCTCTTAGCCTTGATAAACGGAAGATCTGAAATACAGGGTAAAATAATAACCACAAAGCTTTGCCTAAAAACGAATTGTTGATGAGTTTTGCTTCCCATTTATTTGGCAAATCGGCATCCAACTCATGTACACCCTGGAAAGAGTGGTGTTTTATATGGTAACGCTCGAATGAAATGGAACTTGGGAAAATTTGCGGCATATTAGCTAACATACCTGCCCAGCGGTTGGCTGAACGATTTTTAAAAAGTAACTGGTGAGCACATTCATGTATCATCACAAACAGCGCATGATCTGCAAAGGCGCCTAATAAATAAGCTGCGCCAAATACAAGCCACCAGGATTGGTCGCGCAAAAACCAGGCTAACACTAATTGAAATGCAACCAGGCCAATTATCGCAAATATGGTATTTGGATTTTTGCCTATCAGATGCCTTAAATTAGGAAACTGCTTTAAAATTTGCTTTGTACGTGCACGGTGAGGTTCTGCAACCTGTGAATAAACAAAATCAGTCTTTTTTGTCATAAAATTTATAAAAATCTTTAATTTTAAGTTATTATGAGGGATATATATTATAAACTCAATTCCCCAATAATAATTATAAAAATTTAAATATTAGTTATAAAGATTTTATTGCTGTTTATAAACTAATACCTTAAATGAGTTTGGTACAGCTTTTCGGGTACCCGGCTCAAAGGAAACTACGCTTAAATAAATTTTATGGGTCCTGGTATCTAATGCCAATGTTTTAGCGCGGTTTTGCGTAGCCAAAGTTTGTACAACTCTGTATTTATCAGCAGATTCTTGTTTAATAATTGTGGTTGTTCCATCGCCGTTAGAGCAGAATATCAGTTTGGTTTCAGGGTCATAAGCAACAGCATCAACACCGGCACCAATAGGCAGGGTCGCAACAACTTTACCGGTTATAATATCTACCACAACCATGCTGTTATTTTCGCGCGATACGGAAAATGTGCGTTTGTTTTTTTCATCTAAAGCTATGCCGGTAGGTGCACCTTTTGGCGCAAGCGGAAAATTCTTTACCACTTTTAAAGTTTTTGTATCAATAACATTGAGGCTGTTTTTATCTTCCAGGTTATTGTATATTTTCCCTTTATCATCACTTACGGCAAACTCAGGGGCACCGCCTAAAGCAATTGTACCAACTTGTTTAAGCGTATTGGGGTTAACTACGCATGAATTATTACTGTCACCATTAAAAGTATAAACACGGTCTGAAAACGGATCGTATATAATAGCGTCGGCATCTTTTGAATCCAACGGGATATTTGCAACTGTTTTTAAAGTCTTCAAATCAAAAGCTACCACCGCATTTGCCTTGCCATCGCTTATAAAGCCAAGATTTGCTTTATTATCAATAGCTATGCCGTGAATACCTTTTAGGTTTTCTATCAGGCCAACTTGTTTTTCGGTAGCCAGGTCAACAATGTTAACCATTGTACCATGCGATACATATAAACGATTATTTACCTTGTCTATCGAAAGATAATCATAACCACCATCGCCGGTTAAAGCAATAGTTTTATCTAATACATAAGTTTGCGCAAAGGTTAGGCTTGCAAAAAACAATGCCGCACCTGTTAAAAAGATCTTTTTCATTATATGTTTTTTTTGATTTAAATATCAATTGTAATTCTGTATTAAGTTTGTACTTATGCGGTTTCCGGGTTTTCTGCATGCGGATTTACGCCACCTTTGCGATACAAAATGCGCAGCATACTTGGCAATACAATTAATAATAGGGGTAACGCCACTAAAAACCCGCCGATAACCGCTATAGCCAATGGTTGGTGCAGCTGCGCCCCGGCGCCAATACCCAGAGCCAACGGCATTAATGCAATTATTGCACCGAGTGCTGTCATTAACTTAGGGCGAAGGCGGGTAGAAATGGAATAGATAATTGCCTCGTCCACGCTTTTTTCAAGCGCGCTTTCTTTAAATTGTAAAAAGGTAAATATGGCATTTTCGCCTATTATACCCACTATCATGATAAGGCCCGTATAGCTGCCTACATTTAATGGTGTATTGGTAATAAATAAAGCTAAAAAGCTGCCGGCAATACCCAACACCGCAATAATCAATATTAAAAAAGCTATTCTAAACTGCTTAAATAAGAAGAGTATTACACCAAATACCAATAAGCTTGATGTAATTAATATAATAAGCAATTCTTTAAATGATTGTTGCTGCTCGGCATAGGCCCCGCCATATTCAACATGATAACCTGATGGTAAAACAACGTTTGCTGCAATGTTTTTTTGAATGGCGGGTATAACCGTACCAAGGTCGCTGTTATCAAGCCGTGCGGTTATAACACCCATCGATTGAAGGTCCTGCCGGTTAATCTCAGCATCGCCGGTTTGTATAGCTACTGTAGCAAGTTGATTGATAGGTATTAATTTGCCGTTGCCAGAAAATATATTAAGTTTTTTTATTGCTGATATATTAAGATAACGGTTGCCCGGATAAACCATGCGGATTGGTGATAGTTGTTGTGTTTCGTATAAATTACCTACTACATTGCCATCCAAAGCTGTTTGTGCTTGAAATTGCAGATTGGCAGGGGTAATGCGGTATTGAGCCAACTTTGCATAATCAGGTAAAATACTAACTGATGGGCCGGCAATGACAATACCATCAAAAACATCGGCAGTACCTTTAACGGCCGATACCTGCGCAGCAATTTTTTTGGAAAGATCTTGAAGGATATGTTGGTCATCACCAAAAACCTTTATTTCAATAGGTTGGGTAGAGCTCATTAAGTCGCCAAGCATATCTGTTATCACTTGCCCAAAATCAACCCTTAATGCAGGTTGTGTTTTTTCCATCTCGGTTCTTAAATCACTGGTTACCTCTTCCGTAGTTTTTTCGTGATTTTTTTTAAGCTGTATTAAATAATCGCCTGTATTAGGCTCTGTAATAAAGAAACCCATTTGTGTGCCTGTTCTGCGTGAATAGGCAGCTACATCCGGATGTTTGGTAATTATCTTTTCTACCTCCCTCAGCATCCTGTCGGTTTCTTCAAGAGAGGTGCCGGGCGGCGAGTTATAATCTAAAACAATACTGCCTTCATCCATATCTGGTAAAAAACCGGTTTGCAGCCTTCCGGGAATAAATATAATTACCGCCACAAGTGCCAGTACTATAATAATGCTCATTACAGGGCGCAGAATAAAAAAGGATACCCAGGGTTGTCTTTTTACTTCGTGCGTTTCTTCTTTCGCATTTGCACCATGGCCGTGCTGGTTTTTTGTAAGTAATAAATATATTACGGGTAAACCTATCCAGGTTACAAAAAACGAGCAAACTAAAGTAATGATCATGGTATTGGTCATTACTTTAAAATAGGCTCCTGCAACGCCCGTCATCAGCAAAAACGGAACAAATATTACAATGGTGCTTATAGATGAGCCTAACATTGCGGGAAACAAATAGTCGATTGCTTTTTTTAATAATTTGCGGGTAGGTTCGTCGGGATGTTCTTCATGCGTGCGGTGTATCTGCTCAACAACCACAATAGCATCATCAATTATAAGGCCGATGGCTGCCGCAATGGCACCCAGTGTCATGATGTTAAAGGTGTACCCAATAATATATAATACAATTAGGGTAAGGCATAAAGTAACCGGTATGGCTATTAAAATGGTTGCGCTGGCTTTTAATGATCGTAAGAAAATTATGGCAACTATAATGGCTAATAATAAGCCTATCCAAACACTGTCAGTAACACTCTTAACCGAATCGTTTACAAAATCGGCTTGTACATAATAGGGCTTTATGGTTACATCCTTAGGTAATATCTTTTGTAAAGCGGCAACCTTTTTCGCCATATCTGTAGACAGGGAAATTAAATTAGAGTTGGGTTGTTTAATTACCGCAACTAATACCCCATCATGCCCGTTTGCATTGATCTTGGTATATTCTATGCCTTCGCTTATTTGTACAGATGCAATGTCTTTAATTTGTATAACTCTTTTACCATCGTTGCTTATCACCATGTTTTCCAACTGGTCTTTGGCGCTTACGGTTGCATCAGTTACCGTTAAGTACAGCATTTTATAATCAGAAAGATAACCTTCTGATTTAATGAAATTGGTTTGGCCTAATGCAGTGCTTATTAGATCAGGCGTTAATGACAGTGCAGTCATTTTTTCACGGTTAAGCACCAGCCAATACTCTTTGATTTTACCTCCAATTATCCTGATTTCTGACACCCCGCTTACCTGCGATAAAAAAGGCTTTACCGTAAACGTAGCCAACTGTTTTAACTCTATAGCCGATCGGTCATGACTTTCTAAAGTGTAACCGCTTACCGGCAAAATAGAAGGGTTCATTTTCTCTACCGATATATTAACATCGGGTGGCAGGGTATTTTGTATTTTACTTATCTGTGCTTCAATTTGCTGCTTGCTTAGATCTATATCAGCGCTCCAATCCATATAGGCAGATATTTCTGCGCTGCCGCGGCTGGTGGTGCTACGCACCATTTGCAAGTTGGGTATTTGTTTTATAGCATTTTCTAAAGGCTTGGTTATGGTGATCATCATTTTGTTTACAGGTTGTAAGCCTGCATCGGCAATGATCTTTATTTTAGGAAACGTTATTTCAGGGAAAAGTGATGTTTGCAGCTTGGTATAAGCAAATATTCCCCCCATTAAAATAAGAGCTAAAACAAGCATTAGCGGTTTCCTGTAAAAAACAAAAAGGTTTTCTACTTTGCTTACCTTTGTATCTGTTGTTTTAGGTGTCATTTTGTAATTTTAACTTTAGCTGTATCTGCCAACCCGTAGTTGCCGGTAATAATAATTTTATCCTGTGCTGTGAATTTAGGGGATAATATTTCCACATAATCGCCGCTTTCTAT
>NZ_JAQBOW010000054.1 GCF_028287845.1 Mucilaginibacter sp. | reverse complement strand
TTTAACGGCGACCCAATATTAAGGCAAGCTGTTGAAGAGCTGGCCGAAGTAATGGTAAATAAAAACATCACCTTAATTTTTGGTGGAGGTAAAGTAGGTGTAATGGGTATTATAGCCGATGCTGTTTTACAACGTGGTGGTAAGGCTATAGGTATTATTCCGGGTTTTTTAATGGATAAGGAAGTTGGCCATACCGGCTTAACCGAAATGCATATTGTTGAAAACATGCACCAACGTAAACAGTTAATGAACGACCTTTGCGACGGCGTTATTATGCTGCCCGGCGGCTTTGGTACATTGGAGGAATTTTTCGAGGTTTTAACCTGGCTGCAGCTGGGGTTGCACCAACATCCCATAGGTGTATTAAATGTAAATGGTTTCTATGATTACCTGTTAAAGCAAATGGACGTTATGGTTGAGCAGCGCTTGCTAAAGCCGGTTAACCGTAAGTTGGTCATCACATCAGCCGATGCGATTGAGTTGGTAAGCCTGATGGAAAATATAAAAATTGAACCCGATGATGTTTGGTTCAAGGATAGAAACCTTACCTAAAAGGTACAATAATCAAATTATCTTACCGGATGAGCCTGATATGCGAAACAGGCCTAAGGTAACCGAGGGTATCTGTGTAATTAATACTAAACTGTATATGCGTGCAAGTACATTAAAGCGCCTGCACAAATAGGCTATTGTTAAAATTATCATTATTAGGCGTTTAATCAAATAGTTATACGAATTAAAGGATTATAAGTTGCGTTTGCAAATCTTTTTGTAATAAAAAAGTTACAGTATGGTTTTTGCAGATCAGACAGATAAAAAATGCGGTTCATGCCGTTTTTTATCTAAATTGTATTTTTCTGTAATAATCTGCTATGAATATTGAATTCAATAAAAACGAAGATATTAACAAACAGCTGGTGTTTGAAGTAAACACAAAGCTTAAAAAAATATACCTGGGTGGCGGCGAAAAAGCCGCGGCCAAACAAAAAGAAAAAGGTAAAATGCTTGCCCGCGAGCGTGTTGCCTATTTATTAGATAAAGATTCTTCCTGGTTGGAGGTTGGCGCATTTGCAGGCGAGGGCATGTATGCCGAACATGGCGGCTGCCCGTCGGGCGGTGTTATAACCGGTATTGGTTATATATCAGGCAGGCAATGTGTAATTGTGGCTAATGATGCAACGGTAAAGGCCGGGGCATGGTTCCCTATTACTGCCAAAAAGAATTTGCGCGCGCAGGAAATTGCCATGGAAAACCGCTTGCCTATTATTTATTTGGTTGACTCGGCAGGGGTTTATTTGCCCTTACAGGATGAGATTTTTCCGGATAAAGAACATTTCGGCCGTATTTTCAGGAACAATGCTATCATGAGCAGTATGGGCATTATCCAGATATCAGCCATAATGGGCTCGTGCGTTGCAGGCGGCGCATACCTGCCTATTATGAGCGATGAGGCCATGATAGTAGAAGGAACAGGTTCTGTTTTTCTTGCCGGATCATTTTTGGTAAAATCTGCTATAGGCGAGGATATTGATAATGAAACTTTAGGCGGTGCTACTACCCATTGCGAAATATCGGGCGTTACAGATTATAAGCAGCCTGATGATAAGACTTGTTTAGATTCTATCCGCAACATCATGAGTATGGTAGGCGATTTTAACAAAGCCGGTTTTGATCGTATAAAGCCCGTAACGCCTAAACTGGATATGAAAGATATCTATGGTATACTGCCCGATAACCGGGAAAAGGCCTATGATATGCGCGAGATTGTTTTAAGATTATTGGATAACTCTGAATTTGAAGAGTACAAAGAAGGCTACGGACAATCAATTATCTGCGGATTAGGGCGTGTTGACGGTTGGGCGGTAGGCATTGTTACTAACCAGCGTAAGGTTATCAAATCAAAAAAAGGCGAGATGCAATTTGGCGGCGTTATTTATTCAGACTCGGCCGATAAAGCCACCCGCTTTATCATGAACTGTAATCAGAAAAAAATACCGTTGGTATTCTTGCAGGATGTTACCGGCTTTATGGTAGGCAGCCGGTCTGAACAAGGTGGCATTATTAAGGATGGCGCCAAAATGGTTAACGCGGTTGCCAATTCGGTTGTACCCAAATTTACGTTTATTATAGGTAACTCTTACGGAGCCGGCAATTATGCAATGTGCGGCAAGGCTTATGACCCGCGGCTGATTTACGCGTGGCCATCTGCAAAAATAGCGGTTATGGGCGCCTCGCAGGCGGCAAAAACTTTAGTGCAAATGCAAGCTGCAGGCATGAAGGCAAGGGGAGAAGAAGTTGACCAACCAAAAGAGGACGAATTATTAAAACAAACAACAGACCGCTATAATGCGCAAACAACACCTTATTACGCCGCTGCCCGGCTTTGGGTTGATGGTATAATAGACCCGTTAGAAACACGTACCATTATATCTATGGGTATTGAAGCGGCAAATCATTCGCCTATAGAAAAGCAATTTAATGTGGGAATAATTCAAACATAATTTATTACCAGGAGTTTTATATTTTTACGGCATAAACCCAAAACCATGAAAAAACTCTTATTTACACTAACCATTTGTATTGCCACCATATACATGGCTTCTGCACAGATTATTCCAAGCTTTCAGTTTGGATTAAAGGGTGGGATGAACTTAACCAGTATTTCAAAAACCGGCACATTTAACAGCAGTAACCAGGCGGGTTATTTAGGCGGTATATGGACGCGATTTGGAGCGTTAGGTTTCAACGTTCAGCCGGAGGCTTATATAACCAGTAAAAACGTAACTGTAGACGGGGTTCAGGCCAAATTTACCAGTGTTGATGTTCCCGTATTATTTGGCGGCAAGGTTGGCGCATTTGGTTTCGGTGCCAGATTTTATACCGGGCCCGTAGTATCATTTGCTATAAATAAAGATCAGAATTATGGTAATGCAGCAGGCAATATCGCTCACCTAAATTATAAAGATCAAAACTACGCCTGGCAGTTTGGTACAGGCATAGATATCCGCAGTTTATCTGTTGATCTGCGCTATGAGGCTGGTTTAAGCAAGCAGGATTATGGTACAAACTCTACCAAAATTAACCTGTTCAATTTATCGCTGGCTTATAAATTATTCTAAAAATTTGCACCTTCCTTATGGCATCATAAAGTGATTGCCGTAATTAGAAGGGCTATGAAAAGACAACAAGTAAATACTATAAAATACATAAAAGTAGCACCTATTAGTTTGCTTATTGTTCTCCATCTGCTGCGATTGTAAAATACCCTTAATGAACGGTATAAATACCAAATAATTCCAACAGTGGCCGCGAGGTTTAACCAATCATAGAGATCCCAGCTTTTGGGTATAATTAGTTCAAGCAGCATAATAATTGCCAGGAAAAGAAACAGAAAACAATGCAAGTGGAAAGTGAATATCAAGTGTTCAACATAATATTTTTTGTTTCTCCAAAAAGTGATCTTGAATATAAGCGCACATAATGGCAGCATCAGGAACATCATTTTTGGCATATTATGTTTAAACTCTTCAAAAAACACTTCTTTGGCTCGCGATCCATATTTTTCTTTGTAGTAAAATGCCTTTTTGTGATATATTCTTTTTAAAAATCCATCGCGCTTTTTGGGCAATAGTTTTTGCTGCGATGTTAGATATTGCGCATAAGTGGTATCATGCGTTGCTCCCGGTAACAGATATGATTTGTTAATTAATGATTTTTCACCATCAGTATCGGTTGTATCATGGCGCTTAGCTGTATCAATATTTTTTTTTGCATTTATAATGGCAGCTTTTGCAAAAGCGGGCATCCGTGGATTTTTAGCAACATTATCTAATACTTTATTTGTAGAATCAAGCTCTTTTTTAGTAACTGCCTTATCTTTGGTATGAGTTGCTTTTATAGGCTCATTACCGGTTTTAAATAACAACAGAAAGTAAACCAAACTTATAAATATGTACATTTTTACGGGATGCAGGTATTGCACCCGCCTGCCGGCCATATATTCATTGGTAAGTTTACCCGGTTGAAATAATAAAGGCTTAAGGGTATGAAAAAACTGGTGGTCGAAGTGAAAATAATCACTTATGGCATGGTTCATCATGTGGCCAAAGTTTTCCCTTATCTGCAGGTTTTCCTGGCCGCATACATGGCAAAATTTTCCCTGTAATTCTGCTCCGCAGTTTAAGCAATCAGTTTCCTTACGGTAATGTTTTTTCATTGGTGATAATTAGGCTGTAGGTTGATTATAAATATTAAAATTTCTATGCGTGTTGTATGGCGCGCACTAATGCAGCATTGTGCCTATATCTAAATACAAACGGGAAGATAATAGCAATTACCAATGCATATCCGGCAAAGCTAAGCCATATGCCGTGCCAGTTCTTGCTTTGGTCGGCGTATGTAAAAAAGCTTTGGATAATTAACCCGCTTATCAAACTTCCAAAAAATGCACCGAAACCATTTACCATCATCATAAATAGTCCTTGCGCGCTGCCCCTTATTTCGGGCGTTGTTTGGGTTTCAATAAATAAAGATCCCGAGATATTAAAAAAGTCAAACGCCATACCATATACAATACATGACATCACGATCATCCACAAGCCATCGGCCGGATCACTAAATGCGAAAAGGCCAAAGCGTAACACCCAAGCTAACATGCTAAACAGCATTACATATTTTATTCCAAACTTGCGCAGAAAAAAAGGTATGGCTAAAATGAACAATGTTTCGGATACCTGGGAAATGGACATAATAATGGCAGGATATTTTACTGCTATCAGGCCCTGATATGCAGGTACATTTTTAAAATCATGAATAAATGTATCCCCATAGGCGTTAGTAAGCTGTAACGCGGCTCCTAAAAGCATGGAGAATGCAAAGAAAATAGCAAATTTAGGGGTTTTAAACAGCGCGAAAGCATTTAAGCCAAGCAGGTTTACTATAGACTTATTATCAACCATTGTTAAAAGCGGGGGGCATTTTGGGAGCGTGAAAGAGTAAATGCCCAATATTAATGCCACTGCAGACGCGATATAGAACTGGTTGGCTGATGTTTCGTTATGCGTTAGGCTTACTGCCCATAGCGCTGCTATAAATCCTATAGTTCCCCAAATGCGGATAGGCGGATAATCTTTTACAACGTCTTTACCATCAGTTTTTAAGGCGGAATAAGCCACTGTTATTGATAAAGATAACGTTGGCATATAGAATATCATGTTTAGTAATATTACCCAAAAAAATGTTGTAGGGTTAGTTACAAGCGGGATACTAAATAACACCAATGCCCCCAGAATATGCATAATGCCATAAAGCTTTTCGGCATTAATAAATTTATCTACAATAATGCCGGTAATGGTAGGCATAAATATTGCCGAGATACCCATGGTAGAGAAAATGGCCCCGAACTGTGCGCCCGACCATCCTTTATTTTGAAACCAATATGCTCCGATAGTTATCAACCAGGACCCCCATATGAAAAATTGCATAAAATTCATCAGTATCAAGCGAAACTTAATATTCATACAGTCCTGGTTTAGATAAAATTATGTCAGTTAAATTAAAAACGGAAAGTAATGAATTTAATGCAAAATTGGAAGATGAAAATAATAAGGGGGGTATTATAAAATCATTACTCCGGGTTTATTAACCACCGGTAATTTGATAAAATTAGAATCAACAATACTTTCGGGCAGGAAGATGAATTTTTTATCATATATCTGTGTGCCGATATAGTAGCTTACCCAGTATTCATTATTTAAGCCAAATGTTTGCTCATCAATAAGCTCAATCTGCTTATAACTGCCTTTGGCGACGATTGGAAACATATGTCGCAGCGTAGATGTCTTAACAGGCTCGCCATTTTTTTCGCCATAACCTTTCGAGGTTATCAGCACATTCTCAATAGCTTCTTTTTTTAGGTTGATAAGGTATACATGCCAGGTCTTACTCTCCGCATTCTCACTTTCCAAAGCGACAGCGACAGCAATATCTTTAACGTTATTTTCGGGAAGATCCTTAATCATTTCTTAGTTGATTTGTTGTATTGAGTTGATTAAATGAATGGTTTTTATTCAACAAACAACTCACTTAATCAACCTAATTAACTGCTCACTTCTTCTTCGCAAACTTTTTACCACCTTTTTTAGGGGCCTTACTATCCGCGTCTGCTAATGCTTTACATTGTTCAAACGTTAAGGTTAGGGGGTCTGTTATATCCTTTGGTATTTTAACGTTTTGCTTGCCAAATTCTATATAAGGTCCCCAGCGGCCATTCAATACTTTAACGGTTGGGTCTTCATCAAAAGCTTTAATTAACTTTTCAGCATCTTTTTTACGCTTTTCAGTTATCAATTCAATCGCTTGTTCTTCGGTTACATCCAGCGGGTCAATTTCTTTAGGTAAAGAAACAAAAGAGCTGTTATGACTAATATAGGGGCCAAATCTGCCGATGGCAACTTTCATTGGTTTACCTTCATATTCGCCAACAACTTTAGGCAATTTAAACAGTTCAAGCGCTTCTTCCAACGTAATGGTCTCTATACTTTGCCCGGTGCGCAGGCTGGCATACAAAGGCTTATAATCCTTATTGTCATCACTGGCATTTTCGCCCACCTGTACAAACGGGCCGTAACGGCCAATACGTACAGATACTTTTTCGCCTTTTTCGGGATGAATGCCCAGGTCGCGTACTCCGGTCGCTTTATCGGCTGTTTCTATAGTATTTTGTACATCCGCATGAAAAGGCTTATAAAAATTACCTATCATGGTAGTCCATTCTTCTAATCCCTGTGCTATTTCGTCAAATTGTTTTTCAACTTTAGCGGTAAAGTTAAAATCAACAATACCTTGAAAATGTTGTACCAGGAAATCATTTACCACCGCGCCTATATCAGTAGGGAATAGTTTACCCCGCTCAGCGCCTGTATTTTCTGTTCTTTCTTCTTTAGCTATGCTTTTATTTTTCAGCGTTAAAATCCTGAATTTTCTTTGCTTGCCTTCGCGCTCCTCTTTTACTGCATAACCCCGGTTTTGTATGGTAGAGATGGTAGGAGCGTAGGTAGACGGACGGCCAATGCCTAACTCTTCTAATTTCTTAACCAAACTGGCCTCTGTATATCTTGCCGGTGGGCGTGAAAAACGCTCAGTTGCCGACATTTCTTCCAACTCCAGCCGCTGGCCTTTAGTTAAAGGTGGCAGCATGGTATTATCACCATCCTGTTGGGTGTCATCCTCGTCATCGTCTGATTCCAGGTAAACCTTCAGGAAACCATCAAATTTCATCACTTCGCCATTGGCAACCAATTCTTCTTTACGGGTTGATATACTGATCTTAGCAGTAGTTTTCTCAAACTGTGCTTCACTCATTTGCGATGCGATGGCACGCTTCCATATTAATTCATAAAGGCGTTTTTCGCTGTTATCACCTTCAATGGTATGGTTGTTAAAATAGGTTGGGCGTATGGCTTCGTGAGCTTCCTGCGCGCCTGCACTCTTGGTTTTATATTTTCTGTGCTGATGATATTTATCGCCATACTCAGATTTAATTTGTTGTTCAGCAGCTTGTAAAGCAGTTTCAGATAAATTAACAGAGTCGGTACGCATATAAGTAATATGACCCGATTCGTATAGCTTTTGGGCTACCTGCATCGTACGCGAAACCGAGTAGCCTAACTTACGGCTGGCTTCTTGTTGTAGGGTAGAGGTAGTGAACGGGGCAGCCGGCGAACGTTTTGCAGGTTTGGTTTCTAATGATTTAATGTCAAAATCTGCACTTATACAGTCTGTTAAAAACTTCTCTGCATCTTCCTGTTGGCTGTAGCGTTCGGCTAGTTCGGCCTTAAAAGCCTGTTTGCCTTTACCAAAAATGGCTGCTATTTTAAAAGCCGCTTCTGATTTAAATTTATTGATCTCGCGTTCGCGTTCAACTATTATTCTTACTGCAACTGACTGTACCCTTCCTGCTGATAGTGAGGGTTTTACTTTCTTCCATAAAACAGGCGAAAGTTCAAAACCTACCAATCTATCTAAAACACGGCGGGCTTGTTGGGCGTTAACCAGGTTATAATCTATTTTACGCGGATTGTCTATAGCGGCCATTATAGCCGGCTTGGTTATCTCATGAAAGACAATACGCTTGGTGGTAGCGTCTTTAAGATTTAAAGTATCAAATAAATGCCATGATATTGCCTCTCCCTCGCGGTCCTCGTCCGATGCCAGCCAAACCATGTCTGCTTCTTTAGCCAGCTTCTTTAACTCGGCCACTATCTGCTTCTTATCTGCCGGTACCTCATATTTTTGTTCAAAGTTATTGGCTATATCAATAGCGTCTTCAGATTTGACCAGATCGCGGATGTGCCCATAACTTGACTTAACTGTAAAGTCTTTACCCAGGTATCCCTCAATGGTTTTAGCTTTCGCCGGAGATTCAACTATTAATAGATTTTTAGCCATTTAAGCAGTTATTTTTTGCAAATAAAACATAAAGAAAGGGAAACGCAAATTTGTTTTTTGTAAAACGTTGCAACCTTGTACGGTTGTAACGTTGAAAAGTTGGGGTTTTGCAGCGTTTAAAAATTTGACGTGTACTACATCAAAAATCCACCGCCCAGCAGATCATTGCCCTCATAAAATACGGCAGACTGCCCGGGAGCGATGCCCGATACCATATGGGTAAAATCAACTTTCATATGGTCGCCCATTTGTACAATGGTACTTTCCGCACCTGCGTCTTTATATCTTATCTTGGTGATAGCGTTTAAAGGTTCAGTAATATTTTCGTATTTAACCAGGTTAAGGTTTTTAACCCATGCTTGTTTACGTTGCAGTTCATCCTCGGTACCTAAAACTACGGTATTGGTAAGCGGGTCAATGCTGGTTACAAACATAGGATGACCCAAAGCAATACCCAGCCCTCTGCGTTGGCCTATGGTATAAAAGGGATAACCCTGGTGTTTGCCTACTATAGTGCCGTCTGTTAACGCGAAGTTGCCACCGGCAACACGTTGCTCCAGATCTTCCACTTTGTTTCTTAAAAAGGCTCTGTAGTCGTTATCCGGCACAAAGCATATTTCATAGCTTTCGCTTTTTCCGGCTAATTCTATCTGGCCCATATCCATCGCCATCTGCCTGATCTCGGGTTTAGAGAAACTGCCTAACGGGAATTTTGTGCGGGCAAGGTTTTGTTGCGATACACCCCAAAGCACGTATGATTGATCTTTATTTTCGTCTTTACCTTTTGATATAACATATCTTCCATTATCCTGTAAGCGGATATTGGCGTAATGCCCGGTAGCAATGTGTTCACAATCTAATTTATCGGCACGTTTTAATAAAGCGTCCCATTTAATGTGGGTGTTACATAATACACATGGGTTAGGGGTGCGGCCGGCTAAATATTCATCAACAAAATTGTCTATCACAAAATCGCCAAACTCATTTCTGATATCCAATATATAATGCGGGAAACCGTAACCAACGGCCAGGGCGCGGGCGTCATTAATACTATCTAAACTGCAACAGCCTGTTTCTTTTGAGCTGCCTCCCGCAGAAGCATAGTCCCAGGTTTTCATGGTAAGCCCAATAACTTCATAGCCCTGCTCATGCAGCATCACTGCCGCTACCGAGCTATCAACCCCGCCGCTCATTGCCACTAAAATTCTTCCGTGCTTACTCATAATTGCTGCAAAGATACATTATTGTGATTTAGGATGATAGGAACGAGGGTCAGCAAATAGTAAGATTTGGGTTTTGTAAGATTGGTTATTGAAGATTAAAGATTAGTTGTTGATTATAGTAGTAAAATATTTATATAAATAAAAACTTTAGTTGAAACACATAAATGATTGAAATACAATGATATTTTCCTTTAGGTTAATACGATAAAATGGGTTTGATTGGTATTTAACCAATCTTTAATCTTCAATAACTAATCTTTATTCCACCCAAACCGTTTTTATATTTACAAATTCATGTATCCCAAACATGCCCAGTTCGCGGCCATAGCCTGATTCTTTAATGCCACCAAATGGCAAACGCGGATCTGATTTAACCATGGCATTAACAAAACATGAACCCGCTTCTATTTGGGTTGAAGCTATTAATTCGCCTTTGATTTTATCCGTTGTAAAGACCGCGGCGCCTAATCCAAATATGCTGTCATTAGCTATTCGTATGGCGTCTCTTTCGTCGCGGGCAGAAATAATAGCGGCTACCGGGCCAAATAATTCCTCATCATAAGCCGGCATTCCTTTTTTTACTTTTGTTAATATAGTGGGTGGGTAATAAGCATTATTTCCTTTTGGCAGCTCGCCGCCTAAAATACATTTAGCTCCTTTTTTAATGGACCGTTTTACCTGGTTATGCAATTCATTGCGCAAATCAACCCGCGCCTGCGGACCGATATCGGTGGCTTCATTTAATGGATCACCCATTATTTTAGCGTTCATTTTTTCATAGAAAAGCTTTATAAATTCTTTTTCGACAGATTTAACTACGATAAACCTTTTAGCTGCTATGCAGCTTTGCCCGCTATTTATAAGGCGGCTATTAACACATATTTCCGCTGCTTTATCCAGATCGGCATCTTCCAAAATAACGTAAGCATCGCTGCCGCCTAATTCTAATACCGTCTTTTTAATTAATGAGCCGGCTTTAGCGGCAACTTTTTTTCCGGCATTTGTGCTCCCGGTAATTGTCACAGCTTTAATTAATGGGTTCTCAATTATCTTGTCAATTTTAGCACTGTTTACCAGGATGGTTTGAAATACGTTTTCAGGAAATCCTGATTGTTCAACAATCTCCTGGATAGCTATAGCGCAGCCAGGTACATTTGAAGCGTGTTTTAATATGCCGCAATTGCCGGCAGCTAAAGCAGGGGCCAGAAAGCGAAATACCTGCCATAATGGAAAGTTCCACGGCATAATTGCCAGCACAACCCCTATGGGCTCAAAAGTTACAAAACTTTTTGAAGCCTCGGTTTTAACCGATTGATCCTTTAAAAAACCAGCGGCGTTTTTAGCATAATACTCGCAAACTGAGGCACATTTCTCAACCTCGGCAATACCTTGTTTTATAGGTTTGCCCATTTCTAAAGCCATTAACCGGGCCAGTTCATTTTTTTGACTTAACAACACTTTAGCCATGTTTATCAAATAATAACTGCGTGCTGTAAATGATGATTCTTTCCACTTAAGCCAGGCCGCATGTGTTTGCTCAATATTCAGTTTAACCTCTTTATTAGTATGCGATCTGTAATGATCAATAGCTTTACCATTTGCCGGGTTTACTGAGAATATGTCCATAGAAATTTTTATTTAATTACTTATACTAAACTAAGTAAAGGTTTGGCTAACCAAGAAGTTTTAAAAAAAAGCTAATTGCATTGTTTAATAATCATGAGCGTAATAGTCCATGAAAAGACGGGAGTTTTGTAAACTCAATACAAGATTAACAACCAAAAGTGTAAACTTTTTTTAGGACGGGTCAGTCGAATAAAGTGTTTCACATCAGGTGTTTCACCCCATATTTGTAAAAATCGATAAATAGTATAAAGTGTTTATTATTAGATATTTATATGTGTTTACCTAAAGTATTAGTACTGTTTCATGGTGTTTCACTCATTTTGTCAAGTTGCTATATATCAATAGGTTAAACTAAAATAGTGTTTCATGTGTTTCATTAATTTGTGAAACACTTTGCCGCCATTTTTTTAGTGCAATAAGGCAATAATTATTACTTTACCGGCAGGATAAGCTACGAGAAACTCTTGCGAAGGTGTTAGTTTTTTTACTTTATGGACGTGTTTGTCCGGTTCCTTTAACTAACCATTTATAGCTGGTTAGTTCCTGCAGGCCCATTGGGCCGCGCGCGTGGAGCTTTTGTGTACTAATGCCTATTTCTGCACCCAAACCAAACTGGGCCCCGTCAGTAAACGCTGTGGACGCGTTGACGTATACTGCTGCAGCATCAACCCGGTTTAAAAAGGTTTCCATATTTTCAGGATCTTCTGTAATAATAGCTTCACTGTGTTTTGAACTATGTGCAGCGATATGGTCAAGAGCTTGCTGAAAAGTATCAACTGTTTTAACAGCCATTTTCATTGATAAAAACTCGGTACCAAAGTGTTCAGGTCCGGCTTTATGTAAAAGTTGCACAGGGTAACTTTCTTTTAATACAATATATGAT
Organism: Mucilaginibacter sp.; assembly: GCF_028287845.1. GTDB lineage: Bacteria > Bacteroidota > Bacteroidia > Sphingobacteriales > Sphingobacteriaceae > Mucilaginibacter. The sequence continues at coordinate 9,601 of NZ_JAQBOW010000054.1, read as the reverse complement.
AATTCATCAGCAAATATTTCTACCCCGGTTTCGCCTAATGGTTTAGCCAATTCAGACAGATCCTTTAAACGTGCCGAATGGATAATGGCACAATCCAGCGCGTTACATACACTTACCCTACGGGTTTTTGAATTAAAAATAATATCAGTTCCTTTTTTCAGATCGGCAGACTCATCAAAATAAGTATGGACAATACCGGCTCCTGTTTCAATTACAGGCACTTTACTGGTTTGCCTTACATGGTTAATTAAACCCTGGCTACCGCGCGGAATAATCACATCAACATACCCCACGGCGTTTAGGAGCGCATCGGCTGCTTCCCGCTCTACAGGCAGGAGGGTGGTTACATTAACATCAATATTGTTTTTTGACAGTACTTTATGGATAACAGAAATAATTGCCTGGTTAGAATAAGACGCATCACTTCCTCCTTTTAAAATACTGATATTGCCTGTTTTAAAGCATAGTGTAAACACATCAAAGGTAACGTTGGGCCTTGCTTCATATATTACACCTATTGTACCTAAAGGCACGCTTATCTTTGAAATGTGTAAGCCATTAGGCATTGTTTTTTCTGAAAGTATATGCCCTAACGGGTTTTCTAACCCAGCTACATTTATAATATCCTTAGCAATGTCCTGTATGCGCACAGCAGTAAGCTTTAACCTGTCATAGTTTGGATTAGCACTATCCATACGGTCAAGATCTTTTTGATTCTCTTCCAGCAAATAATTTGTTTGCAATATGGCTTCTGCTGCCAGATCTTTCAATACCTGATTAATTGTTTCCGACGTTATATTCAGCTTCCTTGCAGCTATCTGCGCATTTTCAAAATATTGGTTATAGATCATTTTTATTAACCTAATAAATAAAGATAATCATAATGTACCAGTGGCTTTTGGTTTTTTTTGCCCATACTTTCTTTTGCCTTATCGGCGCCATATTCGGCAATACCCAGGCCTATTAGTCCATTTTGTTCATCAATCAGTTTAATTATTTCGCCTTTTTTAAAGTCAGTTAAAATGTTCACAATCCCAACGGGTAATAAACTGGTGGCCTTGCTTGATATAAGAGCAACTTTAGCACCGGTATTAACCTGTACAATACCTGTAGCCGATTTCTCTGAATGGGCAATCCATTTTTTCTTTTCGGATGCTGTTTTGTTAGGGATGAAACGCGTATGTGTTACTGTATTGGTAAGAACATCTATTAAAATATTATCCCTTGTACCATTGGCAATATGTACAGCTATACCCAACCGTGCTGTTTTTTGCGCCATGTGTGATTTCGTTATCATACCACCACGCCCAAATTGTGAGCGGCCCGAAGAGACGAATGAGGCAAAATCGATGCCGGTATCAATAACCTCTTCAATTATAGCCGAGCCTTCATCGTTAGGGTTGCCATCATAAATGCCATCAACATTGGTTAAAATAATAAGGGCCTGGGCATTTAACATAGAAGCAATAAGCCCGGCCAGCTCATCATTATCAGTAAACATGAGCTCGGTTACCGATACTACATCATTTTCATTTACTATCGGGATAACCTGGTGCTGCAATAATATCTCAAGGCAGTTTTTCATGTTTAAATAATGCTGCCTGCCTTTAAAATCTTCGGTTGTTACCAGTACTTGTGAGCACAAGATATTGTGTTTTTCAAATAACTGCGCATAAGTATTAATAAGTTTAACCTGCCCTATAGAAGCCAATAACTGGCGCGCTGCTATAGCATCATATTTATCAGAAACGGTTATCAAACTTCTTCCCGCAGCTACAGCGCCTGATGATACTAATATTACCTCGATACCCTGCTGTTTTATAGTTGCAATTTGCTCTGCCAGTTTGCCAATCCGTTGCTGGTCTGGTAAGCCATTACTTTGGGTTAAAACGTTCGAGCCAATTTTTATTACTATCCGTTTATAGGTAATCATTGCTATTTAAGTAGAAAACGGTATAAATATCGTAATTATTAAGCTTATAATCCCTGTTTTAGATAGATAAGTTTGAAAAATGACAATTAAAACTATTTTTTGTAGTTAATGAGGTTAAAATGTGTTTATTTTTAATAAATAGATAGTAAAATGGTTGAAAATGAGCTGTTTTTTTAAAAAAAAATATACTTTTTAACTTATAAATCCTTTAACATATTCTCTGGTAAGTTCTTCCTTCGGATTCAATAAAACTTCTTCAGTAGGGCCAAACTCAATGATCTTACCCATGTAAACAAAAATAATATAGTCTGATACGCGGCGGGCCTGGCGCAATATATGTGTCACTAAAACAATGGTATATTTTTGTTTTAGGTGGATAAAAAGATCCTCAATTATATGGGTTGAAACGGGGTCTAATGCCGATGTTGATTCATCCCCTAAAATTATCTCGGGTTCTACAGCCAAACCACGTGCCAGGCAAAGGCGCTGTTGCTGACCGATTGATAAACGGGTAGCCGATGCGTTTAAACGATCTTTTACCTCGTTCCAAAGACCGGTTGCCTTTAGTTGTAATTCAACCAGTTCGTCCAGTTCACTTTTTTTACGGATACCATGAATACGCGGCCCGTAGGCCACATTATCATAAATAGACATAGGTAATGGGTAGGGTCGTTGAGACAGGAGCCCCATTTTTTTACGGATATGGGTTACCTCTACGTTTGGGTCATATATGTTCTCACCGTCAACCAAAACCTTACCATCAATTTTTACATTGGCAGTATTATCCAGTAACCTGTTAAATGATTTTAGCAAAGTTGTTTTACCGCAGCCAGACGGGCCGATAATAGAAGTAACACTCTTATTAGGGATGTTGATATTTATGTTTTTTAAAATGTGCTGATTTTCGATGTATACATTAAAATCCTGCACACTAATATGCGGAGTGTTTGTCATTTTAGATTTTGTGTTTAGAAAATTTCTTTATCAATAATTCGGCTAATACCGTGATGATCAACACCACGATAGTTAAAATTAACGCGGAAGCGTACGCGCGTCCCTGTACTTCTTCAACCGGGCTGCCCAGTTGGAAAAATATAGCAAGCGGTAGTGTAGCAGCAGGCTCATGTAATGAAGTTGGTATATTGTCACTAAACCCGGCAGTAAATAATACCGATGCAACATCGCCAATGCCTCTGCCAAAAGATAACAGGATGGCGGTGAATATTCCCGGGCGTATTTGGCGCAAAATAACTTTAGCCGCTTCCCAACGTGTAGCGCCTAATGATAAGGCTGCATCACGCAGTTCGCCGGGAACGGTGCGTATTACTTCATCTAATGTACGCACCAGTATGGGTATAACTAATAAGGTTACGGCTATAATGCCGCCAAGTAATGAAGCCCTTATACCAAAATAAACCATTATTAAAAAACCGAACGCGCCATACACTATTGAAGGTATCCCAAAAAGTACATCAAAGGCCAGGCGTATCAGGTTTGATTTAAATTTTTCACCGTCAATATACATGTTGATATAAATAGCTACCGGGATACTGATAATAAGACCCAAAACAGTGGCACCACAGGCTATATATAATGAACCGATTATGGCATTTAACACACCGCCTTCTTTACCAATATAAAAACCACCACCCGGAATTTTGGTTATCATATCCAAATTCATGTACGGGATTCCTTTTGAAAATATGGTTCCTACTATCAGGAAGAAACTACCCGTTACTATTATAGTAGCCAATATCATGAGTACTTTAAAAAACAGCTCTTCTATTTTACGCTTTATCATTTTGTTAAATTCCTTTCTAAACGTGCCAATATTACCCGCGATATAATGTTAAATAACAAGATGATGATAAAAAGTAATAAGGCGGCAAACATTAAAGCCGAATCATACAATGGTATAGACATCATCTCTCCATAATTATTGGCTATAAGCGCTGGTAACGGGTAACCGGTATCAAAAACAGAATGCGGCACAACAGCATTGTTACCGCAAACCATTAAAACTGCAATAGTTTCGCCAAACGCCCGCGATATGGCTAATACTGTAGCAGCTATTATACCCGGAGTTGCTTTACGGATAATAACCTTTTTTATAGTTTCCCATTTAGTAGCTCCAATAGATAATGAAGCATCTTTCAGCTCCTGAGGTATAGTAGTTAATACCTCTGTAATGATGCTTACTATCAGCGGAAATATCATTATCGCTAGTACAATACCGCCTGCTAATACACTGTAACCGGTCGAGAACTCAATAAAATGCGGCGCTATATGTTCCTGTATAAGCGGTACAATAAATAATACACCCCACACGCCGTAAATTACCGGCGGTATACCTGATAGCAAATTAACAAACGGTATCAATATCCGCTTAATTTTTGCGTGAGCATATTCAACCAAATAAAGTGAGGTGAGGATGGAAAGGGGTAGGGCTATGATGATAGCAATTGCAGTTACCCATAAAGTACCCATTATAAAAGGGTAAAAACCAAACAAGCCCTTCATAGGTTTCCAATCGCTTTTGGTTAGCAGATCAAACCATGAAAGTTTATTTAGAACAGGGATGGACCGATAGTATAAACCTATGCCTATCACAAAAACTAAAGAAACTGATGCCAGTGTAAACACTAACATCAGTTTTGAAATAAATTTATCTTTTAGAAAGCGTATTCGCTGTAGTATCATTTTTAGTAGTATAAAGAAAGCTAATATAATTAAGTTTCCATAGATAGTTGGAAGCCCTTATTATTGTGCTTTCTTTAATTCTTCTTGCAATTTTTGTTTAGAAAGTGCGATGTATCCATTCTCGTCAACAAATTTCTGGCCATCAGTTAATACATATTTAACAAACTCTACCAGTTCTTTTTTCTTTGGTTTTCCTTTAAAAAGGAAGCCGAGATTACGGGCAGGGGGCGAGGGGTATTTTCCGGTAGCAATCGCATCGGTCAATTCGTCAATTGTACCATAAAAATTTTCGTTAGCGTCAATTTTACCATTTCCGTTTACGTCTATAGGTAAAGCATGTACACCGGCAACTTGTTTGCGCGTTTTTAGGTCGTATATATAGGCTAAATTATTATAGCCTATTGCAGTTACATCCTTTTTAACAGCTTGCGCCAAACCCGGATCGCCGTATACAGCTACACCAAGCAAATCTTCTTGTTTCTTGTTGAAGTATTTTGCCCATGTTTCGGCAGCGCCGGCAGCGTCAGACCGGGTGTAGATGTGAATTGGGACAGATACATTCCCCGCCAATTGTTTCCAATCCTTTATGCTACCTGTAACAAAAACATTTAAAAACTGGTCTCTTTTAACGCCCTTCGCCAATAAAGCTGCCGCGTTAGGGTTTCCGGCGTTAAAAGTTGGTACAACCGCGTCTTTAGTTACATAGATAGTATAGGCGCCTTTTTTTACTTCTTCAGGACTAATATCACGTGAAGCTAACCCTATATCAACCAGATTTGATAACGCGTCGGTAATACCCTTACCAGCACCACCCGCCGAAATATTGAACTTAACTTTAGGGTGTAGCTTTCTAAATTCCTCTGCCCATTTTACAGTAATGGGATATAACGCAAATGCACCTGAGATACTTATTGTTCCTTCCAGGTCATCAACAGGAGGAGTTGGTTTATTGATCTTATTAATAAATGATGATGCTATTACCAATACACTTAGTGCAAGGGTAGTTAGCAAAATGGTTTGATTTTTTGAGAATATCTTTTTCATATTATATAGGATTAACCTTGTTTAAAATTGTATCTGAATTTCTGCCGCGAATAAATTGTTTTTAACCTGGGCAGTAGGTATCTCTTCGCGTTTGTATGTATAGTCAACATATAATTTTGTCCACGGGTTGAAGAAATAGTTAATGCCACCTATATACCAGGTGCTGCGGTCGGTATATACTACACTGTTCGGATCGTAAGTATCATATTTTGCTACTACCTGTAGTTTTTTAGGTATGATAAAATAAGCAGATTGTGCGTACCAGCCATCTCTTTTTATAAGGGCATCTGTACCTTTATCATATTCTGCGGTCAATGATAATGGGCCATATACATAACGGGCATCAAATCCCTGCCTGTTGCGCACCTGTGTCGCGGTAGAAGTACCATATATATCACGACCGTGATAAAAGTCATACGATAAGGCTAAGTTAGCAATAGGGTGGACCGTGAATCTACCGGATACATCTTTATCCTGATTATTATCGGCTCTATTAATTCCATTACCATTTAATACAGCGAAGGTATAATCAAACAAATAGTAGTCTTTTATTTTTAAGAAGCTACCATTAATTTGTGCGCCAATATCGCGACCATTTTGATTGCCTAAAACATCTTTTCCTCTTGCATTTAATGCTTCTTCCACCTGCGAGCGGTCAATTAACTCTAATTGGCTATCGGAAGTTAAACTTTCTACCGAAAATGGAATTTTAAACTGTCCCGCTGATATTTTTAAATAATCGGCGACCTTATACGTGGTATAACCATCTACCAAGGCCGGTGTACCTGCAAATTCAACATATAATTCATAATCCCAATTATTGGATATAGCGCCTTTAAAATCAAGGCGGGCTCGACGCGTATCGAAACCATCAATGCCCGATGTTCCCTGGAAACCCTGGTAACGCTCCTGGAATAAACCAGTTAAATTCAATGCTTTTCCAAGTGATAGGGGAAAAACTTTTTGATTGTCCTTTTTCTGCTGTTCTTTCAACGCATTTTCAGAGCGGATAGAATCAGCTTCTGATTGACTGATTACTTTTTTTTGGATAAGAAGATTTAACAAATCTTCACTTTGTTGTGCTTTTGCTGCAAAAGCAGAGAATAATATGGCAAATATTAATAGTGATTTTAGTATGTATGCGTGTTTCATATATATAGTTATATTGTAATTGTAAAAAGGTTAATTAAATGGACTGTGTGTGTTATAGAATCAGCAACAACAGCAGCGGAAAGAAGGGTTAACTAAATAACCCATACGCATGGGCTTTAAAGATTGGATGTGTTTAGATGATTTCATTTAATCTATAAATTCTATAATGTCTACCTGTTTGGTAGTGTAAAAGTAGTATTAATGTAATAACATCCAAAAAATATTTTTAAATAATTTATATATTCAGTATATGTTATTGATTTTCAATATGTTGAAATATTAAAAAAATGCAATACGGTAATATTAAAAACAAAAAAAGCGGGTAAGAAAAGTTACCCGCTTGAATTATGTGCGCCCGGCACGGGCGCAAGCTACAGGGTGGAAGTCCAAAACTCGCCTTGATAGTGGCAAAAGGCAAGGTGTCGCTGGCGACTGCGATTCTGAAGGAAGCCGGCGGTAAATATCTTGCCTGACAAACAGGAAGCTGCGGGATAATATTGATATAATTTGTATACTGTCTTTTTATTGCCTGTTAGGCTGGTCAGGCATCTATGAAAACAAATTTGAACAGATGCTACCAGCCCGGTGTGAAACCTAAACCAAATACAGGTTTATTAACATCATTACGGTTAAATGGCACTGCCAGGTAGGGCTCTAAAACAAAATAACCAAAAATATTTACACGTAGTGATATACCTGTACTTAATGCCGGAACGCGCTGATTGGTGTCATAAACATTGTTTCCATTGGTATCAACTCCTATTTTGTCTGGCGCTGTCTGTAACTTTACCTGGTTACCAGCGTTCCAGGCTAAACCTGCATCAAAAAAGAAATTAAGCTCAGAAAAAAAGAACTTAGATTTAATTTGCGATAGTCTTTCGGGCCCCGTAAAAGGTAAACGAATTTCAAAATTTGCTACAGCTGTGCGGGTTCCTGTTAATTGATCAATAGTAAAGCCGTTACTTGGTTTACCATTTCCGTTATAAAAGGTTTGTGCTTCGTATCCTCTAATTAAGAATGGGTAACCAATATATAAAGGATATAAGCCATTAGAATTACCAAAACGACCATATCCATACAGTCTTGCGGCAAAAGTAACCGGGTCTAAACGTACATATTTACGCAGATCAATAGTAGGCGCAAAAAACTTGTAAGTGCCAAAATCATATTCGACCTCCAGGCGATAACGGAAACCATTAAGTGGAGATGCTACACCAAAAAATGAATTATCGCCAACCAATGATGTATTTACCTGGAAAACCGTAAACGGATTTAATAATGCCCCGCCATTTAACGGATCAGAATTATAAGCAGAGTTTGTAATATGATTTTTTTGATAATTAAGCACATTCCCTAAAGTGTCATAATAGGTGCTGTAGCGGTCAACCCGATAATAGAACTGTGACGCACCACCACCAAATTCTACCCGGCTGGTTTTAGAAATAGGATAGGAAGTAAATAAGGAAATCTGATCCTGGAAAATACGAATTATATCGTAGCGTTCTTCTGTAGCAGGTATAGTTTTACTACCGGTATTATAAGTAGTATTCACTAAATTATAATTGGCAAATTGATAAGGGATATGTGAAATACCACCACCAAAGTTCCACCGGCCTTCTTGCTTTATATATACCACTTGTGCGCCAAAATCATAAACCTCGCCATTTATAGCAGCACCTGCATATATCTGATTACGCCCTAAAATGTCGCTAAACACACCCTGAACACCACTTGATAAACCCGTACCAAATGAACTTACTGATGCCCCAATACCACTGCTGGCTAAATAATCTAATTTAAATTTTGGTTTATAAGCCTGATCTTTAATAGAATCAGTAGGTATTTTTTGATAAGCCAGGTAATTATTAAGGTTTGAATTGATCAAATCTACTCCAACTGCACGAGCCGGAGGCAACATTGCCGCGTCAAAATTAACCTCTGCACCGCTTACGGTAACGGGGTTAAAATCAGATACCTTTGCATTGTAAAGCGAATATTTTTGAGATCTGTAATAGGAGTAAACAATATCATTATTAGCCGATATACTTAAGGCAGGCGAGAATTCTGTAATGCCACAAATACCTGTAAATAAGTTGGTCATTTGCTCTACCTTACCTGTGCTGGTTGTATAGCGATACATATTGCGGAAACCATCACGATTTGATAAGAAGTAAATCTGCGTACCGTCTGATGAATACTGAGGATTTAAATTGTTGGCCCCATTAAATAATAGTATATCCCTGGTTTGGCCGGTAGCCAGATCATATTCTGCTAAGTTGAATGTTATATCTTGTGATAGTGAGCGGTCATAAGTTGTTCTGTCGCTTGCGAAAACTATTTTCTTACCATCCCTCGAAAAACTTGGCTGATTATCAGAATACTTATCATTAGTTAACCGGGTAATTTTTTTAGTATTAAAATTATACAGATACAGATCACTTTGCCCTTCGGCTAATCCCTGGAAAACAATTTGACTGCCATCCGGCGACCATGATAAGTTGCTAAACTGTTCGGCTTTATCCATCGAAACATCATCTATTATTCGGCCACTGGGTACTTCAACAACCAGCATACGGTTACGCCCCCTGTTAAAAACACTAAAGGCAAACCTTTTGCCATCCGGCGACCAGGTTCCGGCAGATTCAATAAAGTTAAATTCGTCTATATGGGTATTAGACACCTTGCTGGTGAGCTTTTTTATTACCACCCCCGTCTTAGCGTCAGCCAGGAAGAGATCTATAGTAAATAAATTCTTTTCTGATAAAAACGCAA
>NZ_JAQBOW010000025.1 GCF_028287845.1 Mucilaginibacter sp. | reverse complement strand
AATGCAACCAATTTTAACCCCAAAACTGGTAAGTACACATTAAGAGGTGATAGGGTTTAAGATATGTTTAAAGATAAGTGTAAAAAGAATAAAGCGTGCTGTTCATTTTGTTCATTTTTATTTGGAGGATAAAAAAATTGGCAATTATTTGATAATGAGGTGATAGCGAGCGATGTGATAAGGGTGAGTTAATGGCGCACGTTCATTTGTTCATTTGCATATTTGTACCCGGTATATTATGCGTGCATAGTATTTACCCCAAACTATTTTATTAATTTTGTAGTATACCAATGTGAGTTATGGAAAGCGCCAGTTACCAAAGTGCCAATAAGATACGTTTTGTTACCGCCGCGTCGTTGTTTGACGGGCATGATGCTACCATAAACATTATGCGTCGCATACTGCAGGCAAGTGGTGCCGAGGTGATACACCTGGGCCATAACCGCAGTGTAGACGAGGTGGTAAACTGCGCCATACAAGAAGATGTGCAGGGCATTGCCCTTACCAGCTACCAGGGCGGCCACGTAGAGTACTTTAAATATATGCATGACCTGCTTGCCGAACGCGGTGCGGGTCATATCAAGATATTCGGCGGCGGCGGCGGCGTGTTCCTGCCCCATGAAATTGCCGAGCTACAGGCCTACGGTATCAGCAAAATATACTCGCCCGATGATGGGCGCACCATGGGTTTGCAAGGCATGATAAATGATATGCTAAGGCAGTGTGATTTTAAAACAGTAACCCATCTAAACGGTCAGCTAAAACATTTAGGCGATAAGAATGTACACGCCATAGCAAGTTTAATAACCCTGGCCGAAGATGGCGCAGCCGTAGCTATACCTGCTACTGCAACTGCCTCTGCTATTAAAACTATCCCGGTTATCGGCATTACCGGCACGGGTGGCTCGGGTAAATCATCGCTGGTGGATGAGATAGTGCGCCGGTTTTTAATGGAGACTGATAATACGCTGGCCATAATTTCGGTAGACCCAAGCAAGCGCAAAACAGGCGGGGCTTTATTGGGTGACAGGATACGGATGAACGCGATTAACAATCCGCGCGTATATATGCGCAGTTTGGCTACACGGCAGGCTAATTTGGCACTGAGCAGGCATGTGCAGGACGCGGTTGATATTTGTAAAGCGGCAGGGTATGATCTGATCATTGTAGAAACATCAGGCATTGGCCAAAGTGATACGATGATAACCGATTACTGCGACCTGTCGCTTTACGTTATGACCCCCGAATTTGGCGCGGCAACTCAGCTGGAAAAGATAGATATGCTGGATTTTGCAGATATGGTGGCCCTGAATAAGTTTGATAAACGGGGTGCTTTGGATGCCATACGCGATGTGCGCAAACAATATAAACGAAACCATAAACTATTCGACGCTAAGGACAATGACCTGCCAATTTACGGTACCATGGCATCGCAGTTTAACGACCCGGGGATGAACGCTCTGTTTGCGGCGCTGATAAAAAAGATAACGGTAAAAACGGGGGTTGCATTTGAATTAAAAGATATAGCCAGTTTAGGTGATGGCAGCGAAGCCGAGAAGATGTATATCATTCCGCCCGATAGGACACGATACTTGGCAGAGATTGCCGAAAGCAACGAGGCCTATACCAAATGGGTGAATGAACAGTGTGGCGTGGCGCAGCAATTATTCCAATTAAAAGGCATTATCGAATTATTAACTAAACAAGACAGCAACATGGTTGCGGGTTTAGCGGATGTGCAAAAACATTTAGAAAAACAACTACACACCGATTGCAAACGTCTGCTTGCTGAGTGGCCCGATACGGTTTTGAAATATAAAGCCGAAAATTTTATTTATAAGGTTAGAAATAAGGAAATTAAGCAGCCGTTGTTTTATACGTCGCTCTCGCAATTACAGATACCTAAGATCGCCTTGCCTAAATATGAAGCCTGGGGCGATATTTTGCGCTGGCAGCTTACGGAGAATGTGCCGGGCGAGTTCCCTTATACTGCCGGAGTGTTCCCGCTAAAGCGCGAGGGAGAGGACCCAACGCGGATGTTCGCCGGCGAGGGAGGTCCGGAGCGGACGAATAAGCGGTTCCATTATGTATCGCTGGGGCAACCCGCGCACAGGTTAAGTACGGCATTTGATTCGGTTACGCTTTATGGCGAGGACCCGCATGTGCGGCCCGATATCTATGGAAAAATAGGCAATGCCGGGGTAAGTATAGCTACGCTGGATGATGCTAAGAAGCTGTATTCGGGGTTTGACTTGTGTGATGCGGCTACCTCGGTATCTATGACCATTAACGGGCCGGCACCTATGTTGCTTGGCTTTTTTATGAATGCGGCCATAGACCAGCAATGCGAAAAATATATCACAGAGCATAAGCTTGAGCATTTGGTTGAAGCGAAGTTTAAAGAGGTTTATGAGGATAGGGGATTAACAAGGCCGAAATATCATGATGACGAATTACCTGCCGGTAACAATGGTTTGGGCCTTATGCTCCTCGGCTTAACCGGCGACCAGGTTTTGCCTGCGGATAGCTATCAAAAAATTAAATCCCATGCCATTGCCACAGTGCGTGGCACGGTACAGGCAGATATTTTAAAAGAGGACCAGGCGCAAAATACCTGCATATTCAGTACCGAGTTTGCTTTGCGGATGATGGGCGACATGCAGCAGTATTTTATTAATGAGAATGTATGGTACTTTTATTCGGTTTCTATTTCGGGCTACCATATTGCCGAGGCGGGGGCCAATCCGGTTACGCAGCTGGCCTTTACCTTATCAAACGGATTTACATATCTGGAATATTACCTGAGCCGGGGAATGCATATTGATGATTTCGCGCCTAATTTATCTTTCTTTTTCTCGAATGGAATTGATCCGGAGTATTCAGTTATAGGCCGTGTTGCAAGGCGCGTTTGGGCAAAGGCGATAAAGAATAAATATAAGGGTAATGACCGGTCGCAAAAGCTGAAATACCATATTCAAACCAGTGGCCGCTCATTACATGCGCAGGAGATAGATTTTAATGATATCCGCACCACACTACAGGCTTTGTATGCTATTTATGATAATTGTAACTCGCTGCATACCAATGCTTATGATGAGGCGATAACTACGCCTACTGAAGAATCGGTACGCAGGGCTATGGCTATACAGCTCATCATTAATCGTGAGCTTGGGCTGGCTAAGAATGAGAACCCCATACAAGGTGCTTTTATTATAGAAGAACTAACCGATTTGGTGGAACAGGCGGTAATGGCCGAATTTAAAAATATTAACGATCGCGGGGGAGTTTTAGGCGCGATGGAAACGATGTACCAGCGCAGTAAAATACAGGAAGAATCGCTGTATTACGAAACGCTAAAACATAATGGCGAGTACCCTATTGTTGGCGTGAATACGTTCCTCAACAAAAAAGGATCGCCTACTATTACGCCATCCGAAGTGATACGTGCTACCGAAGAAGAGAAACAATACCAGATAAACGCATTACACGCGTTCCAGGAACGTAATGAAACTCAAATAGGGCAGCTGTTACAGAACCTTCAACACACCGCCATAGCCGGCCAAAACATTTTTGAAAGCCTGATGGAAGCCTGTAAGAATTGCTCGCTTGGGCAAATATCGCACGCGCTGTATGAGGTTGGCGGGCAGTATAGAAGAAATATGTAGGTTTTACAAAGATTAGCTCTTGAAGATTAAAGATTAGCCATTAAAGATTAGTATTTGCAAATCAACTAATCTTTAATCTTCAATAACCAATCTTCAATAACTAATCTTTTACTTTTTTCTCAAAAACTCCGTTCGTAAAACAATACTCATACCATCAATCTTACAATCTACTTCTTCTTCATTATCGGTAAGGCGTATCTTTTTTACTGTAGTGCCTTGTTTTATGGTAGTGCCGCCGCCTTTTACCTTTAGGCTTTTTATAACTGTTACCGAGTCGCCATCATGCAGTTGGTTTCCGTTGCTGTCTTTTACTATTAATTCATCCATTATTAAGGTGATTGATATTACGGGGCAAGTTACAAACTTTAATTATGACAACCCCCGCCAGATGATTAAACAAAAAACGTAATAGGTTGGAAATGACATTTTATTTTGCACCTTTCTTAGGTGCTGATAAATAATAGTGCCACAACAACATTGTAGCCACTGTTCTGTACGGTTGCCATTGTTCGGCAACCATTATTATCTCTTCCCTTGAAACAGCCGCGGGCAAACTCTTAACCCGCTTTAACGCGTTAACTGCCGCCAAATCACCAATAGGGAATATATCTGCCCGTTGCAAAACAAACATCAGGTAAACATCTACCGTCCAGTTACCTATTCCTTTCAGGGTTATTAATTGTGCGCGTATTTCATCATCAGGTAATTGCTCAAATAAGTCCAGATCAACTTGCCTGCTTAATATGGCTTCGGCTAAATATTTTATATAAGCCGTTTTTTGTCGAATGCAATAACATGCCCTAAACTCATCATAGGTAAGCAGTAATACTCGGGCAGGCGTAAGCTCTTGTACGCGTTCCTTCAATTTATTTAACGCGGATAATGCAGATGCCAGCGAAACCTGCTGCTCCAAAATAATATGCACCAAAGTTTCAAAAGTA
>NZ_JAQBOW010000024.1 GCF_028287845.1 Mucilaginibacter sp. | reverse complement strand
CGGGCTGGGTGTCTATCCGCAACTCAAACCATTTTGGTATTGCCGGTTATCATGCATTAATGGCGGTGGAGAAAGATATGATAGGCTTTGCTATGACCAATGCAAGTCCGTTGGTAGCGCCCACATTTTCTAACGAGCGGATGTTGGGTACTAACCCGATGTGCTATGCTTTTCCGGCAGGGAAATACCCGCCGGTGATAATTGATATGGCTACATCGGCAGCGGCCAATGGAAAATTAGAGATAGCCCAGCGTTCGGGCAAACAAGTGCCCGAAGGTTGGATACAAGACAAAGAAGGGAATTACACAACCGACCCGCATGCTTTAAAAAGCGGCGGTTCACTATTGCCGTTGGGTAGCGACCGCGAGCACGGCAGCCATAAAGGATTTGGTTTAAGCGCTACGGTTGATATTTTGTCTGGGGTATTGTCCGGCGCTAATTATGGCCCTTGGGTACCTCCATTTGTGTCTTTCCTTGAGCCACCTACCGACCCGGTAGGCACAGGCATAGGGCACTTTTTAGGCGCTATGCGCGTTGATGGCTTCCGCCCGGTTAACGAGTTTAAAGACCATTTGGATAATTGGGTAGCGCGCTTTAAATCGGCATCAGCAATTGATCCCGATCAAAAAGTGATTATTCCCGGCGAACCAGAGCGTGAGGCCGAGATTGACAGGCGCAAAAATGGTATCCCACTGGTTGATGCGGTTGTAAAAGATTTGAATGAGCTGGCAGAGAAATTGAAGGTCAACCCCATCTAACCCCTAAAGGGTGAACTTTAATAAAATGCACCGTAGATGCAAAATGTCGGTAGAAAATATCATATAATTATTTGGCGTGCCGTCAGGTACACAACATCGGCGAGGTTTCGTACCTGACGGCACGGGCATTTCTTTGGTATTTATTTTTCTACCGACCTTGAACCCCGATGGGGTTCTCTTACTTAATGACACTCCCCCTTCAGGGGGCTGGGGGGTTAGGGGGCCGGGGAGTGAAACAGCCTGTTCCATCTTATCTTATGCCAAAAATCAGCTTCGGTGTCTATGCTCATCCAGATAAATACGGCCTTCCCTACAATATGATCTTCGGGTACAAACCCCCAGTAGCGCGAATCTTCAGAGTTATGGCGGTTATCGCCCATCATCCAGTAATAGTTTAATTTAAAGGTATAGGTTTCTGTTTTTTTGCCATTGATGAGAATGTCTTTACCTATCACCTCAACCTTATTGTTTTCATAAACGGTAATAGCACGCCGGTATATAGGGAAAGTAAGATCGGTTAGCTGTACGGTCCAGCCTTTTTTAGGCATAATTATCGGGCCCAAGTTATCAGTGTTCCATCTAAAAGAAGGATCTTTAGGGAAAACATCCCGTTCGTAAACACCCCTTAACTGGTTACTTTCTTTTACCGACCTGATGTTTTTAAACTCCTTTAGCGCAGCTGCAGATTGCCTGGTCATAAACAGCTCGTAGTCTTGGTCTGTATATTTATACCGTAATTCAATGCTCAGATCTTTCATAACCTGTTCGCTAATTGAGGTGCCGTTAGTTTGCACCATATAACCGGGTTTGCTGTTTATGGGATTTGGTGCAGCTTTGCCGTTAATATAAACCTGTGCATCAATGATTTTTAAGGTGTCGCCCGGTGTAGCCTGGCAGCGTTTAATATAGTTCTCCCGTTTGTCAACCGGTCTATAGTAAGGCGAATCGGCATCCATAGGATAATTAAAAACTACAATGTCGCCTTTTTTTATGTTGCTAAAGCCGGGCAGCCGGTAATAAGGCAATTGTATCCCATCCCAATAAGCTTTGGTATTTATAACGGGCATGGTATGGTGTGCAAACGGAAACGCAACCGGTGTTATAGGCGTGCGCGGGCCATAGCTTATCTTGCTCACGAAAAGGTAATCGCCTATTAAAAGGGTATTCTCCATTGATCCGCTTGGGATCACGTAAGCCTCAATAAAAAACATACGGATAAGCACTGCTGCTAAAATAGCAAAGGCAAAAGCGTCAACCCATTCGCGGGTAGAACTCCTTTGCCTTTTTTTTATGCTGCGTTTTTTCCGGAATGGCAGGTTCATGAAAGCAATATGCAGCTTTTAGCGTAATTTTTAATCACCTGCATTTTGCACATCATTAATGTATCCCTCTAAATAACCTGCTCCATCTTATTTTACTAAAGAAAGGTGCTTCATCATCCCAGCTCATCCATATAAATAGTGCCTTACCAACAATATGATCCTCGGGTACAAAACCCCAGTAACGTGAGTCTAACGAATCATGACGGTTATCGCCCATCATCCAGTAGTAATTCATTTTAAAGGTATAGCTATCAGTCTTTTTACCATTTATTAAGATATCATTGCCCACTTGTTGCAGCGTATTATGTTCATACACCGTTATAGCACGACGATAAATAGGAAGGGTAAGGCTATCCAGTTTTACGGTCCAGCCTTTTTTAGGTATAATAAGTGGTCCGTAATTATCCACGTTCCATTTAAATTTATGATCTTTTGTATAACGCGAATCGTACGGAAACACACCAAAATCGCCCCCGCCTTTTGGTTGGATATTGGCGGTAACAGATTTAACATTCGAATATTTTCTTAGTGCATCGGCCGCTTCGGTCGTCATGGTGGGCGAGGTAGCGCCTTCATAATTAGAAACATGAAGATCCTGCAATATTTGCGGGTTAAGATCCATGCCTGTTGTAGAAATGCTATAATCTGTTTGCTCACCCGGTGGGTTTGGCGCGGCTTTACCATTTACAAATACCTGCGCGTTAACCAGGCTTAGTGTATCGCCGGGTGCGCCCTGGCAGCGTTTAATATAATTTTCGCGTTTATCAACCGGGCGATAATAAGGCGAGTCGGCCTCCATAGGATAGTTAAATACTACTACATCGCCTTTTTTTACATCGCTAAAACCGGGTAAACGGTGGTAGTTCAATTCAAGGCCATCCCAATAAGCTTTGGTATTAATAAGCGGCATGGTATGGTGCGCAAACGGAAATGCAATTGGCGTCATAGGTGTACGCGGGCCATAATTTAGCTTGCTTACAAACAAAAAATCACCAACAAGCAGTGATCTTTCCATTGATGGGGTAGGTATAGTATAGGCTTCAATAAAAAAGGTTCTGATAAGCGTAGCGGCTATAACAGCAAATAAAATAGCATCAACCCATTCGCGTGTTTTGGTTTTCTTTTTTGCGGGTGTTTTTGTTTTGTTTTTATTCCAGAATTTCCAGTTCATTATCTTCTAATATTGTGGTAAAGTAATATATAGTTAGGCTAAATCAAACATATCTTTTACAGAAAAAAAGCCTTTTTTATCGGCTACCCACTCGGCAGCCAGCACGGCTCCAAGTGCAAATCCGTTACGATTGTGTGCGGTATGCTTAAGTTCTATGGTATCAACTTCCGAATCATAAATAACGGTATGGGTACCCGGTACGCTATCTATGCGGTATGATTCAATAAGCACATCATCAACCTTAGCATTGTCATCAGCAGGGTTATTCGTATCGGTCAAAATGTTCACCCATTGCTTTTTTGCATCCAGGTTTTCTATTATACCTTCGGCAATAGTAATAGCAGTACCACTTGGTGCATCCAGCTTTTGTATGTGGTGTATCTCTTCAACCTGTACTTCGTAATAAGGATGCTTGTTCATTAATTTTGCCAGCACACGGTTAATATGAAAAAATATATTAACGCCCACGCTAAAATTTGTGGCATATATAAATGTGTTATTACCCTCCTGGCACCGTTGTTTTATTTGCTGCATTTGGTCATACCAACCGGTAGTGCCTACAACAATAGGTACACCCGCGTTAAAGCAATGCTCAATATTACCTAATACAGTTGCAGGGGTGCTAAATTCAATCGCCACATCGGCTTTTTGAAGATTTTCAGCGGTGAGGTCGTGCTGATTATCGTGGTCAATTTTTAATACTATTTCATGTTTACGGTCAGTGGCTATCTTTTCAATGATTTTACCCATTTTGCCATAACCTAATAATGCAATCTTCATTTTGTTATTGTACTTTTATTTAGGCGGAGGAGCTAATGCTCCCGTTTATCTGAGCGTAAAGGTAAGTTTTAAACCCGGAATAAATGAACCATTAAAATTTTGAGCATACATAGGCGAATTCAAGTTAATTGGCGTTATCTTAAAGGCAAAATCCTTATCCATAGAGTAGGAGTGCATAAATTTAGCATCAATATAAGCATCAACAGCTTGTATTCCCCATCCGGCAACAAAGCCAAATACACTTATATCCCGGTAACGCGCGTACCCCCTTACCGCATCATCGATAGCCGTTACAGAAGCATTAGTATACTGAGGGTATACGTCATAATACGGATCGTTCTTGCCCGGTTGTGTTCCTTGTTGCCGGTATTTGGCTATGGCAAGCGTTTCCTTGTAGTATTTTTCATTAAATACGTAGGCCCATGCAATAAGCCCCAGGCCGGCATAAATTACAGGGACCTTCCACCATTGGTGATTGTATAATTGACCCCATCCGGGTATCATTAACGAATGTATTACCGCTTTATGGGGGCTATGGTTAGTATCGGGATGATAAACTTTGTCGGATGTTATTTTAGGGATAAAGGG
The DNA here is from genome assembly GCF_028287845.1 of Mucilaginibacter sp. Taxonomy (GTDB): domain Bacteria; phylum Bacteroidota; class Bacteroidia; order Sphingobacteriales; family Sphingobacteriaceae; genus Mucilaginibacter. The sequence continues at coordinate 8,170 of NZ_JAQBOW010000024.1, read as the reverse complement.
TTTTGATTTTAATGAATCTTTTTTAGCCTGTATGCTATCAGCTTTAATTTTTTTAACAGGTATTGCAGGCTCTTGTGCTAATGCGGCAAAAGCAAACCCGGTAATTAACCCAATAATTAATAAATACTTTTGCATTTTACCAATCCAACATTTCAAGAATGCGGCCCAGATCATCTTCGGATAAAAAAGGAATTTCAATAATGCCATTGCCTTTGTTGTTCATTTTTAGCTTAACCCGACTGCTAAATTTAGAGGCGAGATCGTCTTGTATCTTTTGTATTTGAAATGATACCGGCTCGGGCTGTTTGCCTTCCTTATTTACCCGTGAGCTTTGCAACTCGCGAACCATCTCTTCCACTTTACGAACGGATAAACCTTGCTGAATGATATGTTTGTGAATATATATTTGTTTTGCCGGATCCTCAACAGTAATTAAAGCGCGCGCATGACCCATGCTAATGGCGCCATCGCGGATAGAAGCTTGTATAGAAGGGGGCAGTTTTAATAACCTCAAATAGTTGGTTACAGTCGAGCGGTTTTTACTTACACGCTCGCCCAGTTCTTCTTGTTTTAAGTTACATTCATCCAGCATGCGCTGAAAACTCAGGGCAACTTCGATAGCATTAAGGTTTTCGCGCTGGATGTTTTCTATTAGCGCCATTTCCAGCATTTGCTGGTCGTTAGCGGTACGCACATACGCGGGGATATGCGTTAAACCAGCTATTTTTGATGCCCGTAAACGGCGCTCGCCTGATATTAGCTGGAATTTATGCGCGTTAACGCGGCGTACGGTTATTGGCTGTATAAGCCCTTGCAATTTTATTGAGTCGGCCAGGTCAGACAGTGCCTGTTCGTCAAAATCAGTACGGGGCTGGAACGGGTTAACTTCAATTTCTGATAACTTAATATCATTTACAGACCCCAGGCTATTAACCTCTGAATTTGAGCCAACGTTATTATTGTTTGATTTTTTGTAGGGGAGTACATCATCAGAATCATTTAACAGCGCGCTTAACCCCTTTCCTAAAGCATTTCTTTTTTCTGCACTCATGTTATACGGTTTCTGTTTTAGCCTTTAGTTCGTCTTTAACCAAACCGTTTTTGCGGATAATTTCGCGGGCAAGATTAAGGTAATTGATAGCGCCTTTACAGGTAGCATCATGCATAATAACAGACATGCCAAAACTTGGCGCTTCGCTTAAGCGTGTATTACGCTGTATAATGGTATCAAATACCATGTCTTCAAAATGGGTCCTAACTTCTTCGACTACCTGGTTTGACAGGCGCAACCTAACATCATACATAGTTAGCAAAATACCCTCAATTTCCAGATCAGGGTTTAAACGGTTTTGAACTATCTTAACCGTATTTAATAGCTTACCTAATCCTTCTAATGCAAAATATTCGCATTGTACAGGTATTATAACAGAGTCGGCAGCGGTTAAAGCGTTAATAGTAATTAAGCCTAGTGATGGAGAGCAATCAATAATAATAAAATCATACTCCTCACGAATTTTATTAAAAACCTCCTGCATTTTATACTCGCGGCTTTCCAGGTTTATCATTTCAATTTCTGCGCCAACTAAATCAATATGCGCGGGCAGCAAATCAAGATTGGGAGTTTCGGTTTTTATAATAGCATCATGCGGATCAACCTGGTTAATGATACACTCATAAATACTGTTTTTTATATTGCGCGGATCAAACCCGATACCGGATGTGGCATTGGCCTGCGGATCAGCATCAACTAACAATGTTCTGTACTCTAATACGGCTAAACTTGCAGCCAGGTTAATGGAAGAGGTAGTTTTACCTACGCCGCCTTTTTGATTGGCTAAAGCAATTATCTTACTCATTCTCTATCTTGAATTTTTTATAACAGTGTACTAAACAACGAAAATAAAAATATAAAATTTCTACCTTCGGGGAAACTTTTTACCAAGCGCTAAGATATATATTTAAATAACTGAGAAATCCACAGTTTTTGGCAATTTACAAACATATTTGGTGGAATGAGGGATTGATGGACTGAGCGAATTAGTGAATGAATAATTTTCTTACTTATTTTAATTCAATAATTTGCACCTGTTAACAATCACTCATTCGTTAATTCACTCATTAAAAAATGATAACTATTATATCCGCAACCAACCGGCCCGGCAGTTCAACCCTTAAAGTAGCACGATATTACCAAAAAAGATTGCTTGAAACGGGGGAAGAAGCCGGAATACTATCTTTAGTACAATTGCCGGCTAATTTATTGGAGACTGATTTATACGGAAAAAGGAGCGCCGAATTTCAGAAAATACAAGATATAGTTACCGCGACCGATAAGTTTATCTTCATCATTCCTGAATATAATGGCAGTTTTCCGGGGGCGCTAAAGGTCTTTATTGATGCCTGTTCTTTTCCTGAAAGCTTTTATGATAAAAAGGCCGCGCTTGTAGGGATCTCATCGGGCAAATACGGTAATATACGTGGCATTGACCATTTTACAGGCGTATGCCATTACTTGCATTTAAACACAATGCCATTAAAACTGCATATTGCCAATATTAAAACAGAGTTTAACGAATATAGCGACCTGTTTAAAGAGGATACCGTAAAGTTTACTAATGAGCAGATAGAGAAGTTTATTAAGTTTTAGATTAGAGATTAGTTAATTGAAGATACATTAATCTGATCGGCCTAATCTCTAATCTTTAATTAACTAATCTTTGCCAGAACCTAATCTCTAACCTCTGATTAACTAACCTCTATTTACCAGTTATCAACTTCGCCATTCCAAAAGCTGCAGCCGCGGCTAATGCGCCAATTATTAATACTTTAAAAGCGCCTGATATACGCGGTTGTCCGGTTACCTTACTTTTAAAGTAGCCGAAAATAAAAAGGCACACCATGGTTATAGCACAAGAGTATACCAGGGCTATTTGCGAATTAGCTTCAAAAAAATAAGGTGATAATGGAATAATGCCACCCAATATATAAGACAGCCCAATAGTTACCGCGCTTTGTGTTGCCCGGTTAGCTTGTGGCTCTTCCAATCCCAGTTCATAACGCATCATAAAATCAACCCATTTATCTTTATCCTTCGCCATTTCATCGGCTACCTGGGTTTGCAGTGCGTCAGATAATCCAAAACCTGCAAATACCTCTTTCACTTCTGCTTTTTCCTCTTCGGGTACGCGCTCAACTTCATCGTATTCGCGTTTTAATTCGGCAGCATAATGATCAGCTTCGGTACGGCCGGCTAAAAAGCCGCCCAGGCCCATAGCTATTGATCCGGCAACAATTTCGGCTATACCCGCTGTTATAATAATTCCGGAATTGGTTACTGCCCCACTTAAGCCCGCAGCTAATGCAAAGGGTACGGTTAAACCATCAGACATGCCAATAACAATATCGCGAATGGTGTCAGAGCTTTTTAAATGATATTCATGATGCATGGTTTAAATGTAGTGGCATTAAAGATATTATCCACGCAAAAAATGCAATTTATTATTGGTCTGAATAAGTGAGTTTTTTCAAAACAAAAATACCCGGCAATGCCTTGTAAAGTATGGGGCATAATGTAGGCCAGTTCGGGCAATAACATTGGGCGGGTAACGCGATATGCTTTCATTTTAGTAAATTATTATAACGTATCTAATATCTTACAATCAGATTAACTTTTTATTAACTAAAGGGCCTATTTTTGCCTACACCCCTAAATTAAATGTAGTGCTAAAAATTTACTATACCCTTGTTTTGATCTTTGTTGTTGGTTCAATTGCCGGCGCGCAAACAACGAAAACCGATACCGCAAAAAATTTAAATACAGTAACCGTTAGGGGCTATCTTTCAGATCAGCCTATGCTAAATGTGCCGGCTTCTGTAAGCGTTATATCACCTGCACAATTAAAATTACAGCCTGATAATTCATTGGTATCAGTAATGAATACTATCCCGGGTATACGCATGGAAGAACGCTCGCCGGGTAGTTACCGCTTATCTATCAGGGGCAGTTTACTGCGCTCGCCATTTGGTATACGCGATGTTAAGATATATTATGACGAATTACCGCTTACAGATGCCGGCGGCAACACCTATTTAAACGCCATTGATTTTAATAGTGTACAAGGCATAGAAGTATTAAAAGGCCCTGATGGTAGTTTATTTGGTGCTAACTCTGGCGGTGTGGTTTTATTAAGCCCGGTTAACCGTTATGACAGTACTAATTTTGTAACATTTGGCCTAAGCGGCGGCTCGTACGGGTTGGTGCATGAAAACGTTGGATTGCAAAATGTAAATAAAAACAACCAGTTCAATTTTAACCAGTCTTACGAGACTTATCACGGCTACAGGGTTCATAGCGACATGCATCGCCAGTATTTCCAGGCAAGTGATAAGATAACTTACGGCGGTAACAACTCATTAAAAATATTGGGCTTTTATTCAGATCTGAGCTACGAAACGCCGGGCGGTTTAACCCAGGCGCAGGCCGCTGCTGATCCTACGGCGGCCAGGCCGTCAACACCTGCTGTGCCCGGAGCTATAAAGCAAAATGCGGGCATTACCAATAAAATGACTTATGGTGGTGCGGTTAATGAATGGCATATTACAGATCATATCCGCAATATATTTGCGGTGTATGGTACTTATGTAAACTTTACTAATCCGTTCATTACAAATTACGAGCAACGTTACGAGCTTACTTACGGTATGCGCACCTATTTTGAATTTACCGGCACACCGCAAAAAACTTATAGCTGGAAAGCCAACATAGGTTTAGAGTGGGAGCAAACTAATGCCGACAATAATGATTATGGTAACCGCGCGGGTGTTAGGGATACCGCCCAAAGCTTAGATAGGGTTAACACTAATCAGCATTTTATATTTGCCCGCTACCAGGCTAACTTAATTAAACGCCTGCAAATAGAAGCTGCCGCCAGCTTGAATTTTTATGGATACGATTTTAAAAATGTGTATCCGCTTATGCAAACCGCTTTTACAAATCACACCTTTTCGCCACAAATTATGCCGCGTGTGGCGCTGTCTTACCAGGTAGTAAGTAATTTTATATGGAGGGCATCCGTAAGCCGGGGATATTCAACACCAACATCTGCAGAGATACGCCCGTCAAATAACATCATCAATACTTCATTAACTGCGCAATACGGCTGGAACTACGAAACCGGTTTCCGCCTGCGTAATAATGATGAGAGTATGTTGCTGGATGTATCTGCTTTTTATTATCATCTTAACAATGCCATTGTGCGCCGCCTTAATCCGGACGAGACAGAATATTACACCAACTCGGGCGATATTAAACAACCCGGAATGGAGCTCTATTTTTCAGACTGGCTTATTAAACAAAACGATAATAGCTTTATAAGAGGATTACAGATTAACGAATCGCTTACGATAAGCAAATTTACTTTTGGCAATTATCATGATGCTACCACCAGCTACCAGGGTAATGAGTTAACTGGTGTGCCGCGCGATGTTACTGTGGCAAGTGTGCAGATAAAATTCCCCCAATCTTTATATCTATTTGTGGAGCACAACTATACCGCACGTATCCCGCTTAATGAGGCCAATACTTTCTTTGCTCCGCATTATAATTTGGTACAGGCAAAAATGGGCTGGCAACATAAGCTAAATGATAAATCGCGCCTTGAAATATACGCGGGGGTTGATAACCTGTTTAATGAAAAATACAGTTTGGGTGATGATCTGGATGCAGTGGGGAACCGTTTTTATAACCCATCGCCATTGCGTAATTATTATGCCGGCTTTAACGTGAAGTTTTAATGGGTTAGCAATAAGAGCACTCTTTTTAAATAAGAAGGCTCTTATTGCTTAGGTTGATATTACTGATTAGGTAACGAAGAAACTTTGATTTTATTGCGTGGTCGAAAAAAAATAAATTCAAGACGTCCTGAGGCACGCCCTCCCTTACTGTTTACATACTAAACTTTATCCAACCTTCGCCCTCGTACCCAAAAATAAATTGCCTGGGGTTAATGATCTCTGCCAATAGCTCAATAGATTCAACCTTATTTTCTGATGGATTATCGAAAAAATATTTACTCCCGTCAGCAATGTAAACCCGGTTATTTTTAACAGCCTTGAGGTTAGCAAAGCCGGATAGTTGTAATAGGTGGTCAATATGCTTCATACTTTGCTCAATGGTATATCCTTTAAGCATCACAATCATAATATCGACATCAGTTTGAGTAATGGTATTCCAATCTGCAGGAGATAGTACCGGTATGGCTGCGCCACCTGCAATGTCTAAAAGTTCATCATCCTGCCAAAACATTAATGGATCAAGCTCTTTTATACAAGCGACAGTTGATTTTTGCTCAATAAATTTAAGCTTGTGTTTAATTAGGTCAATACGTTCCTGTAATTCTTCTGTTAGCTCCATTTGATGTGCAGATATGCGGATGTGCAAATGTGCGGATTTTTTTGATGAAGAATAATTACAAAATGTCATTTAGAAACGTGGTGACAAATGGCAATCACGTAATAAATTAATAAAATCATTTACACATCTGCGAATTTGCAAATCTGCACATCCAAAACATATCTTTACATCGATGATCTTCCTAACATTTTTCCTCGGGCTAATAGCTAACTTTATTGGTTATATACCGCCCGGAAATATCAATCTTACCCTGATACGTATCACCATAAATCGTGGCTTTAGTCAGGCCATACAGTTTATCGTTGCTTTCTCATGCGTTGAGTTTTTCTTTACCTTTTTTATAATGCAGGCGGCCAAATGGCTATCGGCACAGGTTAGGCTGGATGTAGTTATTGATTGGGTAATGGCCGCGTTGTTTTTAACATTGGGGATAATTACCTGGTTAAGCCGCAAAAAACCACCCGAAACCAAATACAGCGAGCATGAAAGCATCAAGTACGGTATATTGTTAGGTTTTGTAAACCCCATGCAGATACCCTTTTGGATTATCACCGGAACTTATCTCATTACCCATGAGTGGATATTGGACGGCATGCTGGCTTTAGTTATATTTAGCATAGGCTCTGCCGCAGGCGCGTTTTTGTGCTTGTTTTTGTATGCCCGGTTCGCACAGTATATACAAAGCAAATTTGCGTTAAGTACAAAGGTTATTAATACGGCTATTGCTATTTTATTTTTTGCTTTAGCCGGATATCATGTGGTGAAAAGGATTTATTTGGCTATTGAGCCGAAAGAGAATAAGATCATTGCACACCGCGATAGTTAGCTCTGCGAACTTCTGCTTTTCAAATTCCATATCCTTTCTGCTTTACGCCCTATCAGCCAAAAAGAGGCGGCCAGTATAGCGAAGAACAGAGTTTTGTTAGTATGGTCCCAAAAGTATTCGAAGTATTTGGTGTAGATGAAAATGATAAGAAAGGTTATACCAAACTCGCGCGATATATCATCTTTGTTTTTTAATCCGTACAGCAAAAAGGCCCCTGCAACACACATGGAAATTATCCCCCAGTAAAATAAACTGATTTGCCGTATATGGTACCATTTGTCCAAATTGCCATAGTTGCCAAAAATGCTTAGCAACCATAGCGATATAAATAGGTACAACAGGCCTACCACATAAGTATGCTCCCAGAAATAAGCAAACCATTTGCGCGATCTTAAAACGTGGCAGGCACTAACCAGCACTAAACCAAACAGCACAAAACGTAACGGGTAATTCATGCCTAAAAAGTAATCGCTCCAATGGGTTTGGAAGCCGGTTTCTGTACCGAACCAACTGCCCAGCGACACCAACGCGAACAACCATATTAACCTTGAATTCATCCGCCAGCCTAAAAAGCCATAAACAAAAACAGATAACAGAAATAATAAAGAATAATGCCCGGAGCCTCTGTCCAGCGTTTTACCCAGGTAGGCAATGCAGCAGGCGGTAAACAATATGCCGGTAAAAATTATGGCCTCGTTACTGAATATCTTTTCCGGATAAAGCCTTTCCCTTCGTCGCCCTAAATAAAACAGGAATGCAGCCAATATAGCCGAGCCAATGCTGATGATAATATCGGGTGTATAATATAAATGCTTGAGCCAGTTAACCACCACATCGTTAACTATCAGGAAAGCGAACGAAGCGCCGCCGCATATCAAAGCTATCCAAAACGAATACTTAGCCAGCCGCATCCAGTCGAAACCCTTAACCTC
>NZ_JAQBOW010000158.1 GCF_028287845.1 Mucilaginibacter sp. | reverse complement strand
ATTAGTCAAAAGTATAAAATTTAATGAGCATACCGTCTCTTGCGGATATAATGTTGAAAAATAGCAAATATTAACACTAATAACAAAGGAATAACTGTATTAATTACCTGCCAGTATAATTTCTCGCCGCGCACCCTTGCTCTGTTAAGCAGGCGCAGTTTAATTTCCTTGTTACGTAAGGTTATAAGGCCCGAATCGTCGGTCATATAATCGGCAATATTGAGTAGCAGGTTTTTATTGCCGAAGTTTTGTTGCGTATAATGATCATACCCTAACGGATATGGCGAACCGTCAGCGGCCACCTGGTTTTTAAATATATCGCCATCACTTATTACTATCATTTTGGTGGGTTTACTTTCGTCCTGTATGGCAATTTTTTCTTTCAGGTCGGCGGGTACTGGGCGGTTCTTAAAATCTGATGCAAACTTGCCTTCCAGCAATACCGCAGTAGTTTTGGGTATGCCTTGAAAATCTTTAGGCTCGGGCACTTGCTCTACCGCCTGTAATGACAGCATGTGCGGCACAGACATTTTTTTATTATAGGGCGATGTAGCCAATAGCACCGTTTTTTCAACGCCTTTGGTATCCAATATATCAATAGTGCTGGGGAACTCACTGTATATGCCATCCAGATTTTTAACTACAGGGTGTTTGGATAAAGGAATAAATATCGGGTAAAACAGCCAGGGCACCAGTTGTATTTGTGCCTGCCCGCCAATATTGCCAGTACTAAGGGGTATTTGTGCGCAGCTCATATCGGCTATCAGATCATAATTTATGCGGATGCCGTAAACAAATAGCTGATCGTCTAAATTTAGCTGTTTGCCAAACGCCAGCTGATCGCCGCCGCGACCGCGCAGGCTGTCCAGCTCGGCGCTAACCTGGTCTATCGTCCAAAGCACCCTGCCTCCGCGCATCAGGTATTGATCCAGCTTAAATTTCTCCAGCTCGGTAAATGGCTTTTCGGGCTTGGCTACTACTATTAACTTTATTTTCAGCAGGCTATCAAAAGGAATATTTTTCAGATCAACCCTTCCCACCTCAAACCCATCCGACAAGCTTTTCATGGCATCATTTAGTTGCAGGTCGGTCAACTCATAGTGCCCGGCCGTAAAACCAATTTGCGGCTTGCCGCCACGTGTAACTTTTTTTATGGCCGATGTAAATGCATACTCCAGGTTTTGGATAGAGTTGTTTAACTGCTCATCTGCTGATAAACGCATTTGATTTTGCGCATACAGTAGTTTAACCGGTATATCCTTACCATTTGCTGATACCATGGCCGCCGGGAAAATAGTTTTTTGCGATAACCCGTCATCCGTTTTTACGCTTAATGCGGTTGGTTCTATGCCCCTTGATTGCAGATCCTGTATGGCCTGGTTTTGCTGTTCGGTTGATAAGCCTTTTAATGGGTCAACAAATTCAAACTGCAGTTTACGGTGACTGTAAGCCTGCAAATCGCTAAGTATATCATTGGTGGCGCGTTGCAGGCGCTTCATGCCGCCGGTTAGGTCGCCCTGTAGGTAAACAGTAACTTTTACAGGTTTAGACAAGCTATCTAACACTTGCCTGCTGATGGGTGATATGGTATAACGTTTTTCGGCAGTAAAATCAATTCGGGTAAATGCAAGGCTGGTGAAAATGGTTACGCACAACACAATACCAACACCGCCCAGCGTTATGTATTTGTTTAACGCCTTTTGCTGTTGTTTTAAAAGCACAAACAGGGTGAGCCAAATAAATATGGCTATCAATACAATGAAATAGGCCAAATCGCGGGTATCTAAAACACCGCGGCTTACGGATTGATAATGCTCTGTAATACCCAAGCTTTGTATGCCCGAGCTTTGCAGTGATAACAATCCGCTTAGCGAATCAAATCCGCTATAAAAAAAGAAACATAAAAATACCGCTATGGTAAAAGCGATGATCTGATTTTTGGTGACGGACGATGCAAACAAACCAATTGCCGCGAAAGCTGCTCCCAACAAAAACAACCCTATATATGAACCTATAACCGCGCCGGTATCAATATTACCTTGCGGCGTACCCAAAACATAAACCGAATAATAATAAGTGAGTGTAGGCACCAAAGCAAACAGCACCAATAATACAGCGGCTAAATATTTACCCAATACAATTTGAAGATCAGTTAGCGGGCGGGTTAAAAGCAACTCAAATGTGCCCTCTTTACGCTCTTCGGCTAACGATCGCATGGTAATTGCCGGAATTAAAAACATAAACAGATACGGGGCCGTGCTAAACAAGCTATCCAATCCGGCGTAGCCGTAATCTAATAGGCTTGAATCTGGAAATACCCATAAAAACAAACCCAGCACCAGCAAAAACACGCCAATGGTAACATAGGCTACTAATGAACTTAAATAAGAAGTAATTTCTTTTTTGAGGATTGAATACATTCCTTATGTTATATTTTACGCTTAATTATTGTTTGTTAAACTGATAAATACATTTTCCAAAGTATTCCCGTTATTCTTCCCCCTCAATGCTGCCAAAGTATCATTGGCTACAATTTTTCCTTTATTAATAATAATAACATGGTTGCATACCGCCTCCACTTCCTGCATAATATGGGTAGATAGGATAATGGTTTTAG
>NZ_JAQBOW010000145.1 GCF_028287845.1 Mucilaginibacter sp. | reverse complement strand
CAGGTACCTGATCTGCATAAAAAGCCAACTATTTTCATCATATCCCGTTCTATATAAGTGTTAATTACCCGGCAACATACCAAAGTTTTAATTGTTGGCGCAGGTCCATCCGGATTGATGATGGCGGCGCAGTTGCTGCGGCATGGCGTACAGCCAATTATTATTGACAGTAAACAAGGGCCCACCGATCAGTCAAAGGCCCTGGCAGTACAAGCCCGCTCGCTGGAAATATATAGGCAGATGGGTATTGTTGACCGAGTTTTGGCAAATGGAAAACAAGCCGGTGGGGTGGTATTTAACGAGGACGGGAAAGTATTAGCCGAATTATCATTAGCAAATACAGGTAAAGGAGAAACCAAATATCCGTTTATTCATCTTTATCAACAAAGTAAGAATGAACGCCTGTTACTTGATTTTTTAACTTTGAATTGCTGCCCGGTTTATTGGGACACCAATTTATTATCAGTAAAGCAAACAGCAGAGCGGGCCGAAGTGCAATTGCAATCAGGTACAGAAACTGTTATTTTAATCTGCGACTGGCTGATAGGTGCCGATGGTGCGCATAGTGTAGTGCGCAAACAATTACTGATACCATTTAATGGGGATACCTACGCGCATGAGTTTTATTTGGCAGATGTAGAGCTGGATAACCAACAACTCACAGGTGAGCAGGTGCAGCTTTATTTATCAAAAAAAGGATTTGCAGGATTTTTTCCCATGCCCGAGCAGAATTGCTACCGCGTAATAGGTAACCTCCCTGAAGGTGTTGAGCCGCGTGAGGACCTGCAAATAGAAGAAGTATTACCACATTTAAATAGCGTAGCTAATATGGATATGAAAGTGGTGCATATTAAGTGGTTTACCACCTATCGTTTGCATCATCGTATGGCGGATAGATTTAGGCAGCAACGTTGTTTTTTGGTGGGTGATGCCGCGCATATACATTCGCCGGTTGGCGGGCAGGGCATGAATACGGGTTTGCAGGATGCTTATAATTTGGCCTGGAAACTGGCAGGTGTGGTAAACGGGCAACTTAAAGAAGCCATTTTAGAAACTTATGCGGCCGAAAGAATGCCGGTTGCCAAAGGGTTGCTAAATACAACTGATGCAGTTTTTAAAGTGGTTATGTCAACCGGCTGGCTAAACATGTTATTAAAAAAATGGATAATGCCAAGCTTGTTAAAATTTGTTTGGAACAAAGAAAATTTGCGTAATATATTTTTCAGACGGGTATCGCAAATATTTATCAACTATCGGCACAGTGCCATCAGTTTGCATTTAAGCCACACAAAAATAGTTAAAGCCGGCGACCGCCTGCCATATCTTAAAGTATTCGACGAAAAGAAACAGGAAGAAACCGACCTGCATGAGTGGTGTGCCAAGCCGGGCTTTACATTAATAGTATTAGGCAAACTACAGGAAATAGATTTGTTTACCCTCGCTAAATGGATCACACAAAACTATGGAGTAAACCTTAATTTCTTTTACCTGCCGCCATCTGCTAAAAATGAGGAAGTATTTAAAACATTCGAAGTAAAAGAGGGTAAGAAGAAAGCGCTAATTATTCGCCCGGATATGCATATCGGTTTGATTAACGATGTTGTGGCTATTGATATGATGGATAATTATTTAAATAATGTGGTGGGATTAGCAAAAATCGGGTGATGGTTTTTATTCCAAAATGTATGGAGATATTAGCCGTGTATGGTTTCTGTCTTTCCGTAATTTTTCACTACCTGTGCCTCGTAAGTTAAAAATTCTTTCCAGCGTTTATCCACATCTATTGTAGTAGCATGCTTTTTAGCCAGGTTAATAAACATAGTATAATGTGTGGCCTCGCTTATCATCAGTTCATGATAAAACTCTGATAGCTGCTTATCATTTATATTTTCAGACAGTACTTTAAAACGCTCGCAGCTACGTGCCTCAATCATTGCCGAAAACAGTAACCTGTCAATCAACTGCGCTTCCCTGCCGCCGCCGATGATGATAAATTTGCGTAACTCATTCACATAGTCATCCTTACGTTCCTTGCCCAGCACATAACCGCGCTGTAAAATAATTTCATGTACACGTTTAAAATGATCCATTTCTTCCTGTACCAGGGCAATCATTTGTTGCACCAGATCGCTAAGGTTTGGATTCTGAACGATAAGCGTAATGCCATTAGTAGCCGCCTTTTGCTCGCAATAAGCATGGTCTATCAATAATTCTTCAATATTGCTTTCTACAACATTTTTAACCCAGGTGGGATCGGTAGGCAGTTGTAATTTCAGGATGGTTTTTTCGCTCACGGGGGCAAAGATAAAGGTTAATCTTCGTCAGTAAAAGCAGGGTTGTTGGTTATTGACCGGGCGTGGTGGTGGATGGTTAGAATTTCTAAGACGGTTTCAGTTTTATAACGATAGATGATTAAGTAGTTTTTAAAAACTAATTGACGTGCATCGATTGATTTATAATCGAATGGCTTCCCCAAGTTTGGAAAATCAAGTAATTGATTTATTGCATTAATAATCAATTGCTTTTCTAAAACCGCGTATCTATTTGAGCCTTGAGCTATAAAATCAACAATTTCCTTTAAATCGATTTTCGCTGTTGGCAAAATCTCTATTCTTACAGATCCTCTTTTAGCCATTCTGTTTTGAACTCATCCCAATCTTGACCTAAACCTTGTTTGGATTCAACTAATGCCTGTTCAACTTTTGCTGATAACAAAATCTTATCAAACACTTCCTCAATATCCATTTTATCGGGCATATTATTCAAAATATCCTGAAGCTTATCTTTAGTAATTACCATAAGATTTTTTTTATAAAGTTAAAAAATTACCTATACAAACTCTTACTCTCAATAAATTTTAAAACAGCGTCCGGAACAAAATATTGTACGTTCTTTTTTTCGGCGATAGATTTACGGATAAATGTGGCCGATAGTTCCATTTGCGGCGTCATGGTTATAGTTACCGATGGATGCGAGGCCAGCTCCGCGTTTTCATACCCAGGGCGCGGATAAACATAAATTTGATAATCGCGCAGTATCAATTTGTAGTTTTTCCACTTAGGCAGGCTCACCAGATTATCAGACCCCATAATAAGCGCGAACTCATGCTGCGGGTATTTTTCCTTTAAATGAGTTAAAGTGTCAATGGTGTATGATGGCTGGGGGAGTTTTAATTCTACGTCGCTCACCTCAATGTTCTGGGCATTATCAGTAGCTAAGCGGGCCATTTCTAACCTGTCGTAAGTATTGATCAGGTCGCCATACTTTTTTAGCGGATTTTGCGGTGATACGACCAGCCAAACCTTATCCAAGGTTGTGTGGTTAGCCAGATAATTAGCTATTATTAAATGGCCAATATGTATGGGATTAAATGAGCCGAATAGTAAACCTATCTTCATGTCAGTTTGCAGTTGGTAGTTTGCTGTTTACAGTTAATTATCCGGCATTAAGCAATGCAGTCATTTGCAATAAAATTCTTCACCAGCTTCTCCGCCTCTGCGCATGCCGTCTGAAGATCGTAATTTTTTAGTATAATGTCAAATCGGGGAGCGTAATTCAATTCTTTTTCTGCCTTAATAAAGCGTTCTTTTAATTTTTCGCCGCTATCGGTCCCTCGTGCAGTCAAACGCTCCTTAAGTACTTCTAATGACGGTGGCTGAACAAAGATTGCCATTGCTTGCCCGTCGTATTTACGTTTAAGGTGTAGGCCGCCTTCTACATCAATATCAAATATTACTGTTTTGCCTTTTTTCCATATTCGCTCAATTTCGGTACGCAAGGTGCCGTAAAAGGTGCCTGAATATACCTCTTCAAATTCAACGAATTCTTTTTTGGCTATAAGATGCAAAAATTCTTCTTTGCTTATAAAGTGATAGGCCTTATCATTTTCTTCATCACCTCTTCGTGGTCTTGTGGTAGCCGAAACAGAAAACTCTAATTCAGGAAATTTAGTAAGCAGATGTTTAACAATGGTAGTTTTACCGGCCCCTGATGGTGCAGAAAATATAATGAGTTTTCCTTGTTTGGTCATTAGTTTATTAGTCATTGGTCATTGGTCATTGGAGTCAATCCATTAGCTAATTAACCAATGACGGGTGACTAATGACCAGCGACTATAATACATTTAATAATTGTTCTTTAATTTTTTCAAGTTCTTCTTTCATCCCCACAACCAACTTTTGTATACCGGCATCATTTGCTTTTGAACCTAAGGTATTTATTTCGCGCCCTATTTCCTGCGATATAAAGCCCAGTTTTTTACCATTTGCATCCGCATTTTTCAATGTTTCAATAAAATAGTCGCAATGGGCTTTTAAACGTATTTTTTCTTCGGTAATATCCAGCTTATCAATATAATAGATCAATTCCTGCTCTAACCGGTTTTGATCAATCGCTTCGCGCCCAGCGGCCTCGCTTAAAAACTGATTCAAACGTTCGCGTATAACAGGTACACGTTTAGGTTCTTCAATTTCAATAAGCGTTAGGTTTTGCAAAATAATACCTATCCGGTATTTAATATCCTGCTCCAGTGTATTACCCTCATCGCTTCTAAACTGCTGAAACGCATCCATAGCCTGTTTAAAAGTATTCTCAACAACCTTCCATTCTTCCTCTGATACAGTTTCCTCATTATACTTTACAACTTCTGGTAAGCCAAGCGCCAATTGCAAGAGGTTATTTGCGGGCTCGTTTAAGTCATTGCTAACCGCTTTTAATTGCGCGTAGTAATGCTTTAGCAATACGGTATCAATACCTGCTGCTTTTACAGAAGAGCTTGCCTGCTCAACATTAATAGATAAGTTTACCTTACCGCGTTCTATTTGCTTACTGCAATCATTACGCAATTGGAATTCTTTTTCAGAAAATATTTTGGGAAGACGTAACGAGAGTTCAAGGAATTTGCTGTTCAGCGACTTTATTTCAACGGTGTACTTTATATTACCCGAATCAAAACTGGCAATCCCATATCCTGTCATGGATTTTATCATGCGCAAAGATAATATTTTTTGAAGATTGAAGATCAGAGATTAAAGATTAGTGTTTGCAAGGCGGTACCAAACACAATTGCAGAACAATTTAACATTGATCTTTAATTTTCATCACAAATATTTTTCTTAAAAATTAACATTTTTTTACATTTACACCCAATTACAATGTTTAAGTTTGCAGATTGAATAAGTCATTAATATATTATCGTTTTATTATTGCAAGTGTTATGTGCTTTTGCCTGGCTTTAAGCGCATCTGCACAGCAATCATTTATTGTAAAAGGGGTAATATTTAGAAAAAATACGCCCGATGTAATACCCCAGGCGCTTGTGACTAACCTAACCAGAAAAAATAACGGAATGAGTGATGAGCTGGGTAGCTTTCATATACAGGCCGCAATGGGCGATACCTTACTTTTTAAAAAGGATGACTATGCAGCGCAAATTTTGGTTGTTATAACACGAGTGGACCAGACTATATACATGCAACCTATAATTCATTTAAATGAGGTTACTATTAAGGATAAAAGCAGGAAGGATGAGTTAAACGAAGTAATGGATGACTATAAAAAGAAAAATCAATACTATACTTTAAACCCAAGCGCGTGGTCATTAGTAAATTCGCCTTTAACCGGCTTATATGAGATATTTGGAAAAGGAGCCGCACAAGCTAAACGATTTAGGCAATACTCAAAAGAAGAGTTGGAGCGTGCAGCTGTTGCTAAACGATATAATAAGAAATTAATATTACAGGTAACCAGCATGCCTGACATCGAAGTACAGGATTTTATGCTTGCTTTTACGCCCTCGTACGAGGATATAACAGTTTGGAGTGACTATGATATAATTAGTTATATCAAAAGAAATTATGAGTATTACCGGAATAATAAAAGTTCTTTAAAAATAGAAAAGCTGTATTAAGCTATATTCCTAAAGCTTCGCAGGCTCTTTCGGCAGCCAATTTTTCAGCATTTTTTTTGCTGAATTCTTTTCCCGTTCCCATCATTTGTCCATCAACGCTGGCTTGTACCGTAAACAGCTTGGTGTTTTCGCCATCACCGTTCTCAATCAAATCAAAAGAAATATCCTTACTGTGACGCTGGCACCACTCAATGAGCTTGCTTTTAAAATTGGTTTCTGTTTGCTCAAGCGTATGAATATCAATATGCGATTTGATGATGTGGTTAACCAAAAAATGCTTGGTAAAATCATAGCCTTTATCCAGGTATACCGCACCAATCAACGCTTCAAAGGCATCACCTAATAGTGATCCTTGCCGGGTGGGCCCTAAAGCACGGTTATCATAGTCAATAAGCTGTTCAAATCCCAGCTTTCGCGCCAGTTGATTGAGATTAACCCTGCTAACAATTTTTGAGCGCAATTCTGTTAAAAAGCCTTCATCTTCATAAGGGTATAGCTTAAAAAGCACTTCGGCAACTACGCTGCCCAATACAGCATCGCCTAAAAACTCTAAACGCTCATTGCTGTTCTTTACGCCTTTTTTTACGCTCTGGGCCACAGATTTATGGCGAAATGCCATACGGTATAACGACAAATTGCCCGGTACAAACCCGAGCAAATTTTTTAAAACCTTAACGTATTTTCTGTGTGGAGATAAATATAGTTTATATAACTGGCTAACAGGCATCCACTATTATTCTTCGTATTTTTTAAATATTACAGAAGCATTATGGCCACCAAATCCAAATCCATTACTCTGCACTATTCTTACGTCGCGTTTTTGAGCCTTATTAAACGTAAAGTTTATTTTAGGATCAAAAGCAGGATCATCAGTAAAGTGGTTAATAGTTGGCGGGATTATGCCATGATTTAAAGCCAGTATAGATGCGATAGCTTCAACTGCGCCGGCGGCACCCAATAAATGGCCCGTCATTGATTTTGTTGAGCTGATATTTATACGATAAATATCCTCGCCAAAAACATCCTGTATAGCTTTAATTTCTTGCGGATCACCAATAGGGGTTGATGTTCCGTGAACATTTACATAGTCAATATCTGATGCTTGCAGCTCTGCATCTTCAAGGGCGGCCCTCATTACCAGTGCGGCGCCAAGGCCGTCAGGATGCGGTGCCGTCATGTGATAAGCATCGGCACTCATGCCGCCACCCATCATTTCTGCATAAATTTTTGCTCCGCGGGCTTTAGCGTGCTCCAATTCTTCTAAAATAATAGTTCCCGCACCTTCACCTGCAACAAAACCATCGCGGTCAAGATCAAACGGACGCGATGCTGTTGCCGGGTCATCATTACGTACAGATAACGCGTGCATAGCATTAAATCCGCCTATACCGGCTTCATTAATAATAGCCTCAGAACCACCACTTATAAACATATTAGCTTTACCCAGGCGGATATAGTTAAATGAGTCTATTAATGAATTGTTTGATGAGGCACACGCAGAAACTGTAGAGAAATTTGGACCGCGTAAACCATATTTGATAGAAATATGGCCCGGAGCTATATCAGCAATCATTTTAGGAATAAAAAACGGATTAAAGCGAGGGGTACCATCACCTTTGGCAAAGTTAACCACCTCATCTAAAAATGTTTTTAACCCCCCAATGCCTGATCCCCAGATAACACCTATACGGCTGGTGTCCAGTTTTGAAAAATCTAAACCGGCATCTTTTACAGCTTCTTCGGTTGAATATAATGCATATTGAACAAAAGGATCAAGCTTACGCGCGTCCTTTCTTCCTAAAAACGCATCGGCATCGAAACCTTTTACTTCGCAAGCGAATTTGGTTTTGAACAGTGACGTATCAAAACTTTTAATCAAAGCTGCGCCACTTACCCCATTGATTAAGGAGTTCCAATATGCTGGAACGCTATTGCCAATTGGAGTAAGTGCCCCTAGCCCGGTTACTACAACTCTTCTAAACTTCATTTAATTGAATAAGAGAGTCTTATTTAACGTTTTTTTCAAGGTAAGCGATGGCTTGACCCACTGTGCCAATTGTTTCAGCCTGATCGTCAGGAATAGCCACATTAAATTCTTTTTCAAACTCCATGATAAGTTCCACGGTGTCTAAAGAGTCAGCACCAAGGTCGTTGGTGAAGCTAGCCTCAGGTGTTACTTCACTTTCGTCAACACCCAATTTTTCTACGATTATAGCTTTTACTCTTGAAGCGATATCAGACATAGTATTATAGTTTAATGATTAATAATTTCAGTGCAAAGAAAAATAAAATCTATCAAATATCAAATCTAAAACTTTTTAGTTT
>NZ_JAQBOW010000144.1 GCF_028287845.1 Mucilaginibacter sp. | reverse complement strand
CCGCCATCATCAATCCGGATGGACCTGCGCCAACAATTAAAACTTTGGTATGTTGCCGGGTAATTAACACTTATATAGAACGGGATATGATGAAAATAGTTGGCTTTTTATGCAGATCAGGTACCTGGGTTTGCCATTCGGCGATGGTTTTAGTTTGCACAAATTCATCTGTAGCGGTTAAATTACTGGCAATGCATAGCTTGGTTTTAGGATGTCCGCTTTTTAATATCTCTTCCAATAATGGATTATTACGAAACGGCGTTTCAATAAATATCTGGGTTTGATTTAAACGATCAGATAATCCTTCGAGTTCTCTAATGCGTTTGCTGCGTTCTGCTTTATCAATAGGTAAATATCCCTGGAAAGCAAAGCTCTGCCCGTTAAATCCTGATGCCATTAGTGCCAATAAAATAGAGCTTGGGCCTACCAACGGCACAACCTTAATTCCACGTTTATGCGCTTCGGCAACAATTTCGGCACCCGGATCGGCAATGCCCGGGCATCCGGCTTCGCTCATTAGCCCGGTATTTTTGCCAGACTGTAGTCCAACAAAAAAGCTTTTCAGGCTGCTGCCACGATTATGTTTGCCATAATCATACATAACCAATTCACTTTGCGGGGTTTTAAGTCCGGCTTCTTTTAAAAAGCGGCGGGCGGTTTTTTCGTTCTCAACAATATACTCTTTTATACTGTTTATGGTATCTACCAGGTAAGGGGTAAATGTTTTGGCCGCGGCTTCGTCAGCAAGCGGTACGGGTATTAAAAAAAGGGTTCCGTTAGGCATGTTGCAAAATTGCTCATTTTTGTTTAATTTAATAGGCATGTAAGGAGACGGATTTATGAAATCATTAGGCGTTAACTGGTTTATAGAAGGAACATTAGATTTTGAGTATAAAAAATACGTGTTGTTAGATTATCTGCAGGAAATAAACCGGCATTTTGACAAGAGCAAATTATACCCCAACCTAAGCGATTTGGTATTTCATTACAATAATCTCATCAGCTTTAAGCAAAATAAGGTGACGCTGCAAAACGCGTTTCCGCAACGGTTAACAGAGGCGGACATTGCTGCCGTAAAGCTCACTTACAAAAAAATTGTAGAAGATGATAACTCGATGCAGGAGATAGAGCAGATTATTACCTATGCTATGACCAAAATGAACCCGGCTATACAAACCGGCCACGAGATATATAATTTTGTAGAAAGCCGCCTCAATATTGACCCGGTTGGCATTATGCCGCTTCTTCCTTATGACGGCTATTTTTCTCTGCATAATGGCAAGGATAAAATCAACCTGCTATATGAGTACCATTTCACTATTTTTGAAGACAAGAACGATAAATACCGTGGCATAAACATTCAACTGATAGATACTTACGAACATAGCCTGATCAATACACCCGAAGCAATAAAATTGAACCTGATACGAAAAAACAAACACCTGCCCAACCCGGCGGTTTATTATGTGCACAGCGATATAACCTTCCCGCTCGAACAAACTTTATTACCTGTAGCTAAGCGTTGTTTGGTAAAATATATATCAGACGCAGCTTAAAATGATCTACAAATCAAAAATTGGACTGGTAATGTTTATACCGCTAACTATTGTTGGCGTGCTGGCTGTAATATTCGTGATTACACAAGCATGGGGTGGGTTGGCAATAATAATGGTGGCCGCACTTTTTATAATCCACATGCTGGCTACTACTTATTACACAATAACCGATAATGAGTTGCATGTACGAAGCGGATTTATAATAAATCAAACTATCGTTATCAATACTATTAAAAAAATAGCCACAACAAATAGTTTCTTAAGTTCGCCAGCACTATCCCTCGACAGGTTAGAGGTGTTTTATAACACCTATGACAGCGTAGTGATCTCGCCAAAAGATAAAGCCGGTTTTATTGCAAGCCTAAAAGCCGTTAATCCGCAAATAGAAGTGAGTGAAGTTGAAAGATGAGTAGATCTTAATGAAATTGAACTTTTACAGTAACCGCCTTAGGTTCGGCATTAGTTTCACCAATCCATTCGGGGCCGTCTTTTATAATTTCAATTGCTTTTTTACCAGCCGCGTCGCTCAGGTTCTTGGTTACTTTAAAATCATTTAGCTTTCCGTTATTGTTAACAGTAAATGATACTTCAACCGTTCCTGTTTTACCATCCGGGGATATCGCATTGTCATTAATATATTTTTCAAAAATTTCCCAGCCCGGTTGAGGGCCTGCTTTTTGCGTTGACTTTTTTTGAGTCGAATAGGTCATTACTAATGATTCGTCTAATGGCGTTGCATCCGTTTCATCCGTTATTTCAACGGATTTCTCAACAGGCAATTCGGGTACTATCTCCACAGTGGTAGTTACCGGTTTAGCCATTTTAGCTGATCTGATAATCTTTTTACGCGATGTTGGATGTTTGTGTAATGTTGTTGCATCCGAATCGCTCTTTTCAACTATAACCTTTTTATCAGCGCCACCCGGAGTTTGCGTAACACATGATGGCTGCGTTTGCGTTTTATCAGCCTGTACAATTTTTTGTTGTATTTTATGCGGCTGGCCATTAATAAATAAGCCTGCAGTAACCAACGCAACCAACATGGATACGGCAATCGCCGGCATCCGCCAGGAATTAACTTTTGTTTCTTTATTGCTCACTTCTTCTCTTTAGGCAAGTTTCCTGTTAGTAGAAAACTTATCGGGAAGTCAAAATTAATTTATTTTACGCAAATATGGAAATAGTATTTTTTATTGATCATAATATTGATTATAACAGTTTAAAAAATAGTTCGCCAGTGAAGTAAGCAAATGCAGCAATAAACCTATACGCGTTAAATATTATTACTGTACTGTCCCACGTACACGTGGATACACCTGGCACACTTGGGACACCTGGGACACCACAAATCACAATTATATGAAAATCAGCCTATTAAACAATTCCAAATAAAATCTAATCGCTAAACACGTTTATACTATTTTAATATTATACTTAGACAATAGCCCCGGCAGGCCATCTGTAGAAAAAATGGCTTTGTTGATATTGTTTAGTTCGGGGTCTAAAGTATAATTTAAGGCAGTGCTAAAGTTTACCGAAGAAAGATCAGTCTGGCTAAAAACAGTACCCGACAGATCGCTTTGATCAAACACAGAGCCCGCTATATTAGCCTGCGAAAAGGTTACTTCTTTCAAAGATGATTTTATAAAGTATGTTTTTAGCATCTTTTTACTCATAAACGAAGAGTAATCCAGCATGCTTGATTCAAACCTTACACTAAACAGAAAATCCTCGCATAGGCTAAAATTAACGCCCAGTATTTTACATTGTTTAAATACTACATTACTTAAGGTGCTGCGGCTCCACTTTATCATGGATAAATTGCAATTATCAAAAACACAGTCTATGAATTTGCACTGCATGAATTCGCTGTCAGACAGATCGCATTTTATAAACAGGCAGTTATTATACTCTGTCGCACGGGTTATTTTTTCGGCAAATGATACTTCTTCAAAAGTTTTATCGTCGTGGGTTTCCATTGGGATAAAGGTAAGGTATCTATAGGAATTGAGTAATTTGAATGATTGCAAATCATCTTAAACAAAAAAAAGCGACAGGCCAAAACCCATCGCTTTAAATCTTGATTCTTGAATCTTATTTCTTGAATCTATATTAACAGCCTAACCGGCTCTTCTAATAATGATTTAAGGGTTTGCAGGAAGGCTGCACCGCTTGCGCCATCAACCACACGGTGATCGCAGCTTAGGGTTACCTTCATGATATTACCCGGTACTACCGCGCCATTTTTAACTACCGGTACAGCTTGTATGCCACTAACAGCCAATATACAGGCATCAGGCGAGTTAATAATCGCGGTAAACTCGTCAACACCAAACATACCTAAGTTTGATATAGTGAACGTAGAGCCTTCCCAGTCTGCCGGTTGTAGTTTTTTAGCTTTTGCACGTTGTGCAAAGTCTTTAACCTCAACAGATATATGGCTCAATGATTTGCCATCAGCAAAACGGATAACCGGTACTAACAAGCCCTCATCAACCGCAACAGCAACACCAATATGGATGTGCTCATTGGTACGTATCTTATCGCCCAGCCATGATGAATTAATGGTTGGATGTTGCTTTAATGCAATAGCACAAGCTTTCAACACAAAATCATTAAATGATATTTTAACCGGGGCAACCTCGTTTA
>NZ_JAQBOW010000137.1 GCF_028287845.1 Mucilaginibacter sp. | reverse complement strand
TAACTACGAAAATACAGAAATCAAAACTTTTTTACGATATAAATATAAATTTTTGGTATTATCTCAAAAAATCACAGAATAAATGTATATTAATTTTGAATTTCATAAAATTTAGATAATTTGTATTGAAATATCATAAATTACATGACTTACATTATAAAAATCGACAGTAATTATATGTATACAATTATCAGACAAAATTTGCATTTGAACCAAAATTTGAAAGCAAAATGCTACTACATAAGTTTTGCACTAACCATATTTAATTTCTTACAACCAGGACACTCAATACATTATCGTCAACGGCATTAAAAACAGATTTAGTAATTTAGCCGAAATTTATAACGAATGCCTGTAAAAAATAAAGCTGTTTTTTTAGATCGTGATGGTGTACTAAACCATGAGCAAGGAGATTATATTCGCCGCGTAGAAGATTTTATAATACTTGATAATTTTGATGCCTTAAAAACCTTGCAGGATAAGGGCTATCTGCTTTTAGTAGCTACCAATCAGGGTGGTTTAGCCAAAGGCTGGTATACCGAAGATGAACTGGGCAAAATGCATAAAATGTTAAAAGAAACTTATCATGACCACGGTGTTGAAATAACAGACTTTTTCTACTGCCCGCATCACCCGGATTTTACCGGCGACTGCGATTGCCGCAAACCCAAACCAGGGCTATTGATACAGGGGATAGAAAAGTATAATCTTGATCCATCAAAATCATATTTCATAGGTGATAGGGAACGTGATGTAGAAGCGGGCACTGCAGCAGGAGTTAAAGGTATATTAATTGATAGCGACCAGCCTATAAGCACAGTATTAGATTTGATTGATTAATTCTATGAGATTTAACATCTACCTAAAACATCTGGATACCTTAATAGCAGCTATTGTTGGGTTTTACGCTGTTCACCTATTTACTAAATATAGTGGCGTTGGTATCTCGCCCGATTCTATAATGTATGCCAGCACCGCAACCAATATTCAAGCGCATGGCTCGCTAATAACTTTTAACGAAACCCCGTTGGTTTTTTTCCCCGTTTTCTATCCGTTCTTTTTAGGAGTGATACAATTTATTTCAAGGATTGATCCTATTACTGCTGGGCCGGTTATAAATGCCTGCCTGTTTGCATCGGTAATATTTGTAAGTGGGTGGATGCTATCAAAATTTATAGCGCACTCTAACATTTATAAATGGTTAATACTAATAGCCATTATACTAAGTCCTGCCCTGTTAGAGATCTACAGTTTTTTATGGTCAGAGACCTTATTTATATTAGAGGTAATGCTGTTTATTTTAGCATATCATCATTATCTGCAAAAACATACTACTAAAGCACTGGTATTGGTAGCTTTAGTTGCTGCAATAAGTTGTATAACGCGCTACGCCGGAATCACACTAATTGCCACAGGTGGGCTGTTGTTATTGCTTGATAATAAATTAACTATTCCGGTAAAGATCAAACATATCTGCCTGTTCAGTTTAACCTCATCATCATTGCTGATTAGTAATTTAGTATTTAATCGTTTAACTGTGGGCTTAAGCACAGGTACACGCGAGCCTTCTATAACGCCACTCAACGAAAACTTATATTATACAGGAACAGTATTCAACGACTGGGGAGCTCTTGGCAATTTTGCAGATCATTATGCCATACCTGTTACTGCTATAATAATACTTGCCTTAATAGCACTTTTAGTATGGAAAGTATATAAGGGTAAAATTAACAGTTATGAAAATGTAGTAATAGCCTTTACAATAGTTTATGGCCTTTTCATCATATTATTAGCCACGTTTTCTCGTTTTGA
The DNA here is from genome assembly GCF_028287845.1 of Mucilaginibacter sp. Taxonomy (GTDB): domain Bacteria; phylum Bacteroidota; class Bacteroidia; order Sphingobacteriales; family Sphingobacteriaceae; genus Mucilaginibacter. Next base: position 5,943 of record NZ_JAQBOW010000137.1, on the reverse strand, counting down.
GCGCATTAACAGCAGGTTATTATCGCCAATGTTTATTCCTTTATTAATAAGCTGTACCAGTTGGGTACCTGATATATTGGCGATAATAAAAAACAAATCAAGATATGTTTTAGCCGGTATGGCAATTGTTTTAATGCTGGCTTTTGAATATTCGACATTAAAGATTGACTTAGATCGTTATGACGATGAAATGGATTACGGCGTACCCGGCTATTCTGACGATAGCTGGAACAAATCGGAATTTATTAAATATTTAAAGGCCCATAAAACAATGTTTAAACCGGGCATCCCTATTTATACGGATGCTAATGAGGCTGTATATTTATTTACCGGAATGCCATCAGAGTTAATTCCACATAAATTCTTTCAAAAAGATGTAAATAAGTTCTACTCCAAAAAACGTTTCTATTTAATTTGGTTTGATAATTTATATAATAAAGAGTTAATTAGTCTGCAGGATATTACCACCCATAAAAAACTGGTAAAAATAGGCGAAGCCAAACAAGGCGAGATATATTTATGCGATGAAAAGTAAGGTAACGAACTTATTATTTTGTTTTTAAAAACAACTACCTATATTTGCAGTGCTTATCTATAGTTACGCTATATAAAAATGGGACTTTTAAAACTACATCATCTTCATTTGAACCATCACCACCATGTGGTGATAAGATAATGTATGTTTCTACGCGAAATAACAACCCCCGTTTATAATTTTTATTATAGTACCTTAAATACAATCAGTGAAAACACTTAAAATAGCGATCCAGAAATCGGGTCGGCTCAACGAAAAATCCGTTGAATTATTAAAAAATTGCGGCTTAAATTTCGAAAATTATAAAAGCTCGCTTATATCTCCCGTGTCTAACTTCCCGCTGGAAATTCTTTTTCTGCGCGATGATGATATCCCTGAATATGTACAGGATGGTATTGCCGACCTGGGCATTGTAGGCGAAAACGTAATAGAAGAAACCGAAGTTGCTGTAAGTTACCTGCAACGTTTAGGATTTGGCAAATGCTCATTAAAAATCGCCATTACCAATAACAGCGATGTTAAAGAACTAAAGGACCTAAACGGAAAATCAATAGCTACCACCTACCCTGTTATATTGGGTAAATTCCTGCAAAAACAAAACATACAGGCTGACATACGTACCATTTCGGGCTCTGTAGAAATATCTCCGGGCTTAGGGTTAAGCGATGCCATTTGCGATTTGGTATCAACAGGCGGCACGTTAAAAAGTAATGGTCTAAAACCATTTGCTGACGTAATGGCATCCGAAGCACTACTAATAGGATCAAAAGGCAGCGAAAACAGCGATTTGGTACAAGAGTTGATACAACGCATACAATCAGTATTACGTGCTAAAGAGACGAAGTACGTGGTATTAAATGTGCCGAAAAATAACCTAGCGGATATACTGGCATTGTTACCGGGCGTAAAAAGCCCATCAGTTTTGCCATTGGCAGAAGAAGGCTGGGTAGCAGTGCACACCGTAATACCAGAGCGTGATTTCTGGGACCGTATAAGCCAGTTAAAACAAGCCGGCGCACAAGGTATTGTAGTAATGCCGATTGAGAAGATAATATTATAACCCCCCACCCTCCTAAAGGAGGAGCAAATTGGGCAAGGTTATATTTTTTATAAATGATTTTAAACACTCCCCCTTCAGGGGGCTGGGGGGTTATGAAGACATACAATTATTCAGACTTAAGTAAAATCGATATCACCAAACTGGTTCAACGTAATGTTGACCCGGCTAACGAGATACGCGCTATTGTTGAGGACGTTTTAGCAAACGTTCAGCAAAATGGCGACCGCGCTTTGTATGATTATGCCGAAAAGTTTGATAAGGTTACTTTAAGCAAGCTCTATTTGGATAAGGCAGAGTTGGAAGAGATTGCTTCTACTGTTCTTCCGGAACAAAAACTGGCTTTAGAGATTGCTTATAATAATATATATGGTTTTCACCAGGCGCAGTTAAAGGCCGAAGATAAGGTAGAAACCATGCCCGGTGTAACCTGCTGGCGCGAATTAAGGCCAATTGAAAAAGTTGGTTTGTATATCCCCGGCGGTACGGCTGTTTTGCCAAGCACGTTTTTAATGCTGGGTATCCCCGCACGCATTGCAGGATGTCATGAAATTGTGGTTTGCTCACCTCCGCAAAAAAACGAGAAGGTTAACGCGTTCATCGCTTATGTTGCTTTGCTTTTAGGTATTGATAAAATATTCATGGCGGGTGGCTCGCAAGCTATCGCGGCTATGGCTTATGGTACAGAAAGCATCACTAAGGTTGATAAAATCTTCGGCCCCGGCAACCAGTTTGTAACCAAGGCTAAAACCATCATACAATCAACTACTACAACCGCTATTGATATGCCTGCGGGTCCTTCAGAAGTTTTGGTAATTGCCGATGATACCGCCACACCGGAATTTATAGCAGCCGACCTGTTAGCGCAGGCTGAGCATGGCATTGATAGTCAGTCTATATTGGTTACTACATCGGCACAAATAGCGAAAGATACACTGGCAGAGGTTGAAAAGCAAACTGCTGTTTTGCCCCGTGCAGAAATTGTAAAGCAGGCACTGGCAAACTCTTACATCATAATAACCAATACGTTGGATGAGGCCATGCAGTTTAGCAACCAATACGCGCCCGAACACCTGATACTGGCAACTGAGAATTGGCAGCAAATAAGCGACAAGATTATTAATGCAGGCTCGGTATTCCTGGGTAATTTAACGCCGGAGAGTGTGGGTGATTATGCGTCAGGAACTAACCATACGTTACCAACAAGTTCGTATGCGAGGGCTTATTCGGGTGTATCGGTTGATTCGTTTGTTAAAAAAATAACCTTTCAGCATATCACTCCCGAAGGCATTAAAAACATAGGGCCGTCGGTAGAAATTTTGGCGGAGTTGGAAGGGTTGCACGCGCATAAGAATGCGGTGAGTGTGAGAATGAAAGATAACTAATAAAAACACTTGTCATTCTGAGCATACCGAAGAATCTTATACATCATACTTGTCAGGTCGACAAGATGCTTCGTACCTCAGCATGACAAAACAAATAAGACCATGTTTAACATAAACAACATACTTAGAGAAAATATTAAAAACCTAACCCCCTACTCTTCTGCGCGCGATGAGTTTCAGGGTGAGGCCAGCGTGTATTTGGATGCGAATGAGAATGCTTTCGGTTCGCCATTGGATGAGCCGTATAACCGCTATCCCGACCCATTACAATATGATGTTAAAAAACGCTTAAGCGAAATTAAGGGCGTACCGGTGCGTAATATATTTTTAGGCAACGGCAGCGATGAAGCTATTGATATCCTGTTCAGAAGCTTTTGTAACCCGGGAGTGGACAATGTGATACTGGTACCGCCAACTTATGGCATGTACGAGGTATCGGCAAATATTAATGATATCCAAACCAAAAAGGTATTATTAACAGAAGATTTCCAATTGAATTTGGAAGGAATAGCCGAAGCTATAGACAAAAACACTAAGCTTATTTTTATCTGTTCGCCCAACAATCCCACAGGCAACTCCATTAACCGGGATGATGTAGAAACTTTGCTGAACAATTTTGATGGAATTGTTGTGGTTGATGAAGCTTATATCAATTTCAGCAGGCAAAAAACGTTTATACAGGAGTTAACAGAATATGCTAATTTGGTAGTGTTACAAACGCTATCAAAAGCGTGGGGCCTTGCCGGTTTACGTATAGGTATGGCTTTTGCCAGCGAGGAGATCATCGAGGTGATGAATAAGGTTAAGCCTCCATATAACATTAATGAATCATCGCAGCAATTGGCATTAAAAGCTCTCGCTAATGTTGACCAGGTAAACGGCTGGATAAAAGAGACTTTGTTACAGCGTGATAAGCTGGTGCTTAATTTAAAGGACCTTGATTTTGTGCTGGATATTTACCCGTCAGACGCTAATTTTATTCTGATTAAAACAACAGATCCCATGGGAATTTATAACTTCCTGGTACAAAAGGGTATAATTGTACGAAACCGTTCGAAAGTTGATCTTTGCGAGGGCAGTTTACGGATTACCGTTGGCACACCTGCCGAAAATGAAATATTGATTGAGACTTTAAAAAAATTCAAATGAGCAATTTGCAAAAAATACTTTTTGTTGACCGCGACGGCACCATGATAACAGAGCCGGTTGATGAGCAGATAGATTCATTTGAAAAACTGGAGTTTTACCCCGGCGCTATAGAGTATCTATCGAAAATTGCCACTGAACTTGATTATGAACTGGTAATGGTAACCAACCAGGATGGTTTGGGTACAGCTTCTTATCCCGAAGATACTTTTTGGCCGGTGCATAACTTCATCCTAAAAACATTTGAAAATGAAGGTGTAAAGTTTTCGGCTATATACATAGACCGTACATGGCCCGCAGATAACGCCCCTACCCGCAAACCGGGCACTGCGTTATTAACACAGTATTTTGACACCAATAAATACGATCTTAAAAACTCTTTTACCATTGGCGACCGTAGAAACGATGTGCTTTTAGGTAAGAATTTAGGCGCAAAAGCTATATGGCTAAATAACCATTCAAACTTAGGTGGTGGTGAGTTTAAAAACAATGACGATATAAAAGACACCGTAGCTTTAGAAACTACCGACTGGAAAAAGATATACGAGTTTTTAAAACTGGGCGAACGTGTCTTTGAAAGTAAACGCACTACTAAAGAAACCGACATCTATGTAAAAATAAACCTGGACGGTACAGGCGAAGCCAAAGTATCAACCGGTTTGCATTTTTTCGATCATATGCTTGATCAAATTGCGCGTCACGGCAGTATCGATCTGGAAATAACAGCTAAAGGCGATCTGCATATTGATGAGCATCACACCATTGAAGATACCGGAATTGCTTTAGGCGAGGTTTTTGCTGCAGCATTGGGCAACAAAAAGGGCATTGAGCGCTATGGCTTTTGTTTACCAATGGATGATTGCCTGGCACAGGCAGCCATTGATTTTGGCGGCAGGAACTGGTTGGTTTGGGATGCTGAATTTAAACGCGAAAAAATTGGCGAAATGCCTACAGAAATGTTTTACCACTTTTTTAAATCGTTTAGCGACGCGGCAAAGTGTAATTTAAATATAAAGGCCGAGGGTCAGAATGAACATCATAAAATTGAAGCTATATTTAAAGTTTTTGCCAAAGCAATAAAAATGGCCGTAAAACGTGATGTAAACAATATGGTTTTACCGAGCACAAAGGGCTTACTATAACCCCAGCCCAAAAAAGGGTGCAGGAGAACAAATAAAAATGGCGATTAACGAGCAAGAAAATAAACTAAATGCTGTTTCTTCCCCTTCAGGGGGGCGGGGAGTTGGGATTATTTTATACGGCGCCGGCAATATATTTTCGCTAACCGCTGCTTTAGAGCGACTGGGGATTGCCTATGGCATGGTAAATACCGAAGCCGATTTAGTACATTATGACCGTTATATTATTCCCGGAGTTGGGCATGCCGGTGCAGCCATGAAAAAATTGCAACATACCGGTTTGGTACCCGCAATAAAGGCACTTAAAAAACCTACTTTAGGTATTTGCGTGGGTATGCAATTGCTTACCTCATACTCAGAAGAGGGGGATTCTGACCTGTTAAGTATCTTCCCGATAAAGACTTTAAAATTTGCCGCCAGCCCCGATCATAAGGTGCCGCATACCGGTTGGAACCGGGTATTTACCGAAAAGGAAAATCCACTTTTTAAAAATATTCCTGCCGGTTCACATTTTTACTTTGTACATTCATACTTTATTGAATATAATAACGTACATACTTTAGCTGCAACAGATTACAGTATTAAATTTTCGGCATCAATTTGGCAGGATAATTTTTACGGTGTGCAATTTCACCCCGAAAAATCAGGCGTTTTTGGCGAAACATTATTAACAAATTTCTC
>NZ_JAQBOW010000126.1 GCF_028287845.1 Mucilaginibacter sp. | reverse complement strand
TCAACGCCCTGTTGCCTGACCTGGAGCTGCGCACAAGTGAGGTATCTGAATGGAGCGACAAAGGCACGCATACCACCACTTTTGCCGAAATGTTTGAGCTGCCGCAAGGCGGATTTATAATTGATACACCCGGTATACGCGAGTTGGGAGTGATAGATATTGAAAATCATGAGCTGGGCCGCTTCTTCCCCGAAATGCGCTCACGCATGCATAATTGCCGTTTTAACAATTGCCGCCATATTAACGAGCCCGGTTGTGCCGTATTAGCAGCATTAGAAAATGGCGAGATAGAGCTATCCCGATATGAAAGCTATTTGAGCATTTATAATGGGAATGATACAAGGGCGTAGAGGTAACTGAAACCTGATGGTTTATTTTAGTTGGAAATAATAAAATAGCCCTTGCAAAGTTTTATAAAACTTTGCAAGGGCTATTGCTATTTGTGTAAAACATTAAAAAGTCTTGGCGGTCCCAACCCGGGTAACCTTACTATCCAAATTGATATAGTCTATCAGTATTTGGCCTGCTTCCAGTTTCAAAGCGTCGAGGTCTTCTTTTTTAGGTTTGGTTTCACCTTTCTTTAATGGTTTAAGACCTAAAGCTACTCTAAGCGCATTGTCGCGATCTAATGATTTTTGCTCATCTTCATCACGTTGTTTTTTTAATTGCTGCTCGTTTAAGGTAACCGTTTTTTCTGATTCGCTTTTCTTATAATCAGCAATGTTTTGCAATATAGCTTTGTAGCTTGCGCTGCTGCTCATGCGTTGTTCATGCTGCCTGTTTAACTGTGGTATAGCGGCAGTAAAGTCTGTAACTTTGGTATAATCGCTTTTGGCTATCACATCAAAAGGTAAAGCCGAAGGATCAATGTCTTCTCCATATTTATCCAGTGGTATTATTGAAGGGAACTGGATATCTGGAATAACTCCCTTATGCTGGGTGGAATTACCGCTAATACGATAAAATTTAGCTATGGTTAAATTTAGCTGACCAAAGTTATTTGTGCTGCCTGTAGAGCTTTTTGTAGTAGAATTGCCGCTGGCTGTTAAACCCAATTTATCAGTAATTGAAGGGGTGATTACTTTATCCAGGTCTATTTCGCTTTGTACGGTACCTTTACCATAAGTTTGCGTGCCTATAATTAAACCGCGTCCGTAATCTTGTATAGCTCCTGCAAAAATTTCGGATGCAGACGCGCTAAAACGATCAACCAATACGGCCATTGGCCCGGTATAGGCTATTGACGGATCATCATCCTTATTAACATCTACCTGGTTTTGTGTATCTCTAACTTGTACTACAGGGCCCGTTTTAATAAATAAACCGGTAAGCGAAATAGCTTCGTTTAATGAGCCGCCGCCATTTTCGCGCAAGTCTACTACTATACCATCAACGTTTTCACGTTTTAAGGTATCCAGTATCAGCTTCATATCGCGTGTTGTACTTTGATAGTTAGGATCGCCGGCTCTTAAGGCATTAAAATCAGCATAAAAAGCCGGTACATTTATTATCCCGATCTTATATGTTTTTCCGTTGTTGTTAAAAGTACGTATCTCTTTTTTTACCAATTGATCTTTCAAAACTATCTTCTCACGTACAATTTCAACAACCTTTGGCTGGTCAGAAACAGATTTACCCTGCGGAAGTATTTTAAGCCTTACTAAAGTTCCTTTGGTACCGCGTATTAATTTTATAGCATTATCTATGCGCCATCCAACTATATCCTGGAACTCGCCATCTTTGCCCTGTGCAACTGCCAATATTCTGTCGCCGGTATTAATTTGATGGCTTTTATCTGCCGGCCCCCCTGCAACAAGCGATTGTATGCTTATATATTCGTTCTTGGTTTCAAGTGTTGCGCCAATCCCCTGTAGTGATCTTGACATTTCCATATTAAATTGCGCGGCATGAAATGGATCGAAGTAATTGGTATGCGGGTCAATTGCTTCGGTAAAATCATCCATAAATATCTGGAAAACATCATCACCGGTTAATTTACTATTTTGCGATAGCAGATCCTGGTAACGTTTCTTTAGCTTTTCTTTATTTTTTGCTATATCATTTGCAGCCAGCTGTAAATTAAGCAGATCATATTTTACACGCTTGGTCCACTCTGTATTCATTTCAGATTCAGTAGCTATCCATGGCAGGTTAGCACGGTCATAAGTAAATGATTCTTTTTGCGTAAAATCAAAGTTTTTATCTACCTGGGCAATTGAAAATCGTACACGCTCTTCATACCGTTTTTGAAAGACATTAAAAATGTAAAACACATCATTAAGATTGCCGTTCTTTATATCGTCGGTAAGCGAGTTTTTGTATTTATCAAAATCCTGAATATCCGATGCCAATAAATAACTATGGCCCTGATCCAGATCTTTAATATAACGTTTATATATCACTTCTGACAAAGAGTCATTCAGGTTAACCTTTTTATAATTCCATTGAGATATTAGCGACGCTACTGTTTTACAAACAACACTTTGTTGCTTAGTGGGTTCTAAGTTATTTGAGCCGGGAACATTTACCGGTTTAGACGGAGCTGCTTTACAAGCCAGTGCGGCACCCAGTACCAGCACAAAATAAATTTTCTTAAACATATCTTTTACTAACGTTAGATCAGGAGTTTTATGGTACATCAATACTTGTGCCTATTTATTTGATAATGTATTTAAAAAGAATAGACAGTGAAAAAAAGTTGTCTATTATAAGACGTATAATAAGTAACAATATTACAATAATGTTTTACTGTTTTAAGTATACCCACAGGGATTTTACGTTAGTGTTATATAAGTGGAGTGTAATTAGTTTATTATCTTTTTGCTATTGGCGGCTTCTACAGCAGAATCATAATGTATTTCTGCTTTTACAGCAACGAGTTTGCTGTTTTGCAGATATTGTATTTTTTTATCAATCTCTATAAGATCTGCTTGCATGCCTTTAGCCGCTGCAATATCATGAGCTTCCTGCATGTCAAGTTTGGCCAAGGTGGGTTCGCCAATTTGAAACTTAATATCGGCCAGAGCTAATAAATTAGACAGGGTATGCTTAGTATCATCCTGCTGGCGCGCTATGGCATTGCTTTGTAATAAATACCACTTAGCTTCCGAGAAGCGATTTTGCAACATATATAATGCAGCCAGGTCGCTAAAGTTATAACTGGCAAGGTTGTATTGTCTAAAACGCATATTATGCTTTGCTTCGGCCATTATTACATCTTCGGCCAATTCTAAATTATAAGCGCCGCGGGGCAGTTGCAGGTCATGTATATCCTGGTAAGGTATGTTTATTACCGGTTTAACTGTTACAGAATTACGAGATACTGCTGTTAATTGGGTGAAACGGTCTTCCTGCGGTTTAGGCTTACGATGCCAAAATTGGGCAGATGCGGTAAAACCTATTATGGATAAAGTTAAGAGTATAATAAACCTCATTTAAAATTTTTGCTGCGGTAACTAATTAAGATAACGACAAATATATGGATATATTTTTATATGAATTAAACCAGTGAACATAACGTAACTGATTGTAAATTAATATTATTAAAAATAAAACTGAACTGCAGAGACTATAATAATTTAACCGGCTACCGGGAAATTAAGGAAGAACGTTGTGCCGTTATCCGGTTCTGTTTCAAACCAAACTTTTCCGCCGGCATTTTCTATAGAATTTTTTACAAATGCCAACCCAAGGCCCGTGCCTGAGCTTTTGGTGGTAAAGTTTGGCTCGAATATTTTTTCGCGCATGTTTTCGGGTATACCATTACCATTATCCTTAACGGTAATTAAAATATTTTTTGAATTTATTTCATAATTTATCTCAATTACTCCAAACCTGTCTGGTGGCGTAGCTTCAATGGCATTTTTTAACAAGTTATTAAAACAGCGTAATAACTGATCCTTATCTGCATTTATTAAAAATGAATTTTCAGGAACATGGTATAAAATGTTAAAATTATCTGTTTGCTTAAAAATAGTTACAGCCTGGCTTATCACATCAAAAATATTAAAGCGTTCCATCCTGGTATCAGGCATTTTGGCAAATGCCGAAAACTCTGAAGCTATGGACGATAAGCTTTCAATTTGCTCCACAAATGAGTTGCTAAACCGTTCAAACTTCTGGTCGAATTTAGGATCTTTCTCCCGCCATGATTTTTCCAGCAACTGTAATCCAAGCTTTAATGGAGTTAACGGGTTTTTAATTTCATGTGCAACCTGCTTTGCCATTTCCCGCCAGGCACTTTCCCTTTCAGATTGTGCAAGTCTTAGCGCGCTATTTTCTAAGGCAGCTATCATATTGTTATACTCTTTTATCAAAGCACCAATCTCATCATCTCTATCCCATTTAATGGCTTCATTTTTTTTGCCATATATGGTTTTGCTTAAACTTTGCTGTATAATGCTTAACGGATTGGTAATTTGGCGGGCAATAATTACAGCAAATAAGCCAATTGCTATAAAAATTAAAGCGTAAATATTTATCATTACATTAAGCAATGAGCCTATACGTTCTTTATAATCTAGCTCGTTAGAGAAATAAGGAAGTTGCAGGTAGTATAAAGTTTCGCCCTTAGCGTTTCTTAGGGGCGCATAGGCCGCTTTATAACTCAGGTCGCCTATTGTCTCATCGTTAATATATTCTGATCGTTGTAAGGTATTTAAATTAATATACGCCATGGCATTCATCCATTTTGCAATTAACCCATACTCATAAATGCGGGGTTGGGTAGTAAATAGTAAAGAGCCATTCCGATCAAACAAAATCAGGTCAGACGCATATGATTTAGCCAAAATATCAAAATTAGCCTGGCTTTGGTAGTTAATATTAGCCGTATATTTATTGATGAAGTCGTTTTCAAAAGCCGAGGTTATCTTAATGATTTTATCGCGGATCATTTTATCCTGCTGCGTCTGGTATTGGGTACTAATGGATATGTAGGTTATTAGGCCTACTAATACTAACGTAACCACTACTGCAAAAACCATCGAAAATTGTATACGGGTTTTATACAATATTTTATCAGGGTTTATTTTAAATCCCCATTTTATTTTATCATTAGTAATGGTTAGTATTCTTAAACGCACCCATGTCCAGTTAGCCAGGATAGTGATCATGCTAAATGCCAGAAATATTACAAAAAAGAAGGTTAGCGAAGTAATGTTATAAAATAGGGTATTCTCTTCTTTGCTTACAACAATTAAATTACGTTGGCTTGGCCTGTATATTAAATGGCTATAGGTAGTAAATGGCTTATACCATATATTGTCAATATTAGTAGTGGTTTTTTGGGTATATTTTTTTATTGGCCCGCTAAAGGTTTTATTTACCAGATTGTATACATAGCTTCCGCTTTGTGATAGTAATTTATTGTCTGTGTAAAACGCGTATGAATAATTTTTAAATTCTTCCTCGCTTTTTATTTTTATTTGCCCGTCAATTAATAATTCCGGAAAATAATCAGTTGTTTGCAGCACTTTTGATCTTAATTCAATTACTATTGAACCTATGCTTTCGCCCTTTTGAATCACCGGAAGTATGGCAAAGTAAATTTGAGACCCAAAAGACTCATTTTGGCGATAAAAATAATCTGAAACTTTAAAGGAGCTATAAAGCACCATGTCATTAAAAACATCCTTTGTATAAGTTTTATCAGCAGATATGGATTGCCCATCGTTATTAAATTCATGGAGCTTGAACTCATACTTAGACAGGTATCCATCAAAATAAAGCTTCTGAAAACGATTTTTCAGGTAAGTATTATTATTTAATGTGTCATTAAAGTAACGGGTTATTAAAGGGTCGGCAATAATTAGGTTCTCTATTTTTTTAAATAAAGAGTCTGCTGTTACATCGTTTGGTGTTTCCAGCTTTTGAATAAATAGCTCCCGGTTTTTTCTTTCTTTTAACGATTCGAGGTGGATGAGGGTAATTGATGATATAACAGCGCATATAAAAAGTATGAAGGCAAAAGTTAAAGATGTGTTTTTGCCATGATGGTAATGGTAGGCATAACCACGTATTATTACTATTAGCGCCCACAAAATATAAAATACTGTAAACTCGCCCCTATAAAAGGTTATAATGATTGTAGTTAACAATATGCTTATGCTAAATATTATAAACTGCCTATAACCTGATATTGGGAGCTTATTGCAAACAGTTAAAAAAATCTCATTTAACAGGTAAAATATAAAAAAGCTAAAACATAGCATTAACAAGCCGCATAAGCTAAATACAGAAAGGCTAAGTACATTATTTACATCAAAACTTATGTTAGAATTAACAACCAGCCCGTAAAATACTTCCAAAAGTTCTGTTGATGTTATGATTAAGATCAATATACATCCCAGCAAAATACAGTAACTTTTAAATTTTCCGGGTATGTGGGTTAATAGTTTAAAGCGTTGGCGATGTACATAAGCCGTAAACCAGCTAAGCATTAAAATATTTATGCATAAATCGCCTAATGATGGATAAATATTGTTTGATGTATAAAGTTTTGGATCAAAAATATCAAGCTTGTAAGTAAAATTTGGCCAATTATAATAAAGGTTAACAAACCTTAGTGCAACAATAAACAGCGTTAAAAACAATAGTGATAAAACTACGTGGCCCCTATATGCCAGGTAATTACAAATGTTTTGTATTAACATGCATGCCACCATAAAGGTTAGTAACCATACAATCAACTCGAAATAAAAGAAATGATAGTTAACCTCATTGTTTTTAACCTTTACCGAAAACAGGTAAGTGTTATTAATGCTATGGATGGGGTATATACTACTGTCGGTAATATCAGCAATTTCAATATTGTTATCTTTAAGCAGATCTTTAGAAAAAGCGTTTTTCAGATATTGATTTTGAACACTATAATTTGTTTTTACAGGAATAAAAAAAATAACAGAAAAATCGCCCTCACTTTTTTTAACAGCTTCGTAATAACCATTAGTTGCTTGAATAAATGAAGAACCTTCTTTTAGTTCGGAGGCGGTAGCCGGTATATATTTAACACTGCTCCAAAACCTCAGATGGTTATTTTTAAAGGCTGTTACACAAATGCCGCGATTGGCAGTAAACTCCCGGATACAATTTAAGCCCCCGGTTTCATTATTAGCAATGGTTTTAAACTTGTTAAACGCTGCAGGAGTATTAATAGCTTTGTACACATAACCTTCTTTTTTATGAAGATTATCCTCCAGTATTTTGGCTGTTTGGGTAAGATTGATTACAGGAGTATACGTAGAACGGACAATAATTGCCGTTAATAATAAGCTGGCAGCCAACAGGGCCAACATTAAGCGTATTTTTCCGGAGTAACTCAAAACTTTTAAATTGATTTATGTAAACTTACAAATAAAAAAAAGCCGCTTTAGTTTGCGGCTTATAAAAATTATTGTTGGAATGAGGCACTTGATGTTGGCATTGCCCGATCCACCTTTTTTACTAGGCCCTGCAAAACATTGCCTGGCCCAACTTCGGTAAATGAGGTGGCTCCATCTTCCAGCATGTGCATTACGGTTTGTGTCCATCTAACCGGGCCGGTAAGCTGCCTTATTAAATTATGTTTTATCAGCTCCGGATCTGTATAGGGCTTGGCATCGATATTTTGATAAATAGGGCAAATAGGTTTGTTTATAACCGTGTTTACAATAGCATGCTCCAGCTCAACACGTGCAGCTTCCATTAATGGCGAGTGAAACGCGCCGCCTACATTTAACTTTAAAGCTCTTTTGGCACCGGCTGCGGTCATTAACTCGCATGCTTTATCAATACCTGATATGGTGCCTGATATTACTAACTGTCCCGGGCAGTTATAATTGGCCGGAACTACCACGTCGCTTATACGCTGACAAATATCCTCAACCGTAAAATCATCCAGCCCTAAAATAGCCGCCATGGTTGATGGTTGTATCTCGCACGCTTTTTGCATGGCATTGGCGCGGGCGGCAACCAAGCGTAAACCATCCCCGAATGATAAAGCGTTAGCAGCTACCAGTGCCGAAAATTCACCCAATGAATGACCCGCCGCCATATTAGGTGCAAAATCTGGTAATACTTTAGCTAATATAACCGAATGTAAAAATATAGCAGGCTGGGTAACATTGGTTTGTTTAAGATCTTCGTCTGTACCATTAAACATAAGATCAGTAATGCGGAAGCCTAATATAGCATTAGCCTGCTCAAATAGCTCGCGGGCCTTGTCAGACTGTTCATACAGGTCTTTGCCCATACCTACAAACTGGGCGCCTTGCCCGGGGAAAATATATGCTTTCATTGTTGGTGTTAAAGTGGTTATTAAGTTGATTGAGTGAGTAGTTGAAACACTAAATTAGCAAATTAGTTTATTGGTTAGTTGATAAAAGGAGTTGAACTATTCACTTAATCAACCATTAACCTAATTAACCTAATTTCGAAGAAATTAAGTGTAAAAACTCTGCCCGGGTCTTTTCATGATAAAATCCGCCCGAAAAAGCAGAAGTAGTAGTAACCGAGTTTTGTTTTTGTACGCCGCGCATACACATGCACAGGTGGCGGCACTCTATGACAACGCCTACGCCTACGGGCTGCAGGGTTTCCTGTATACAATCTTTTATTTCGTTAGTCAGGCGCTCCTGTACCTGTAGGCGGCGGGCATAGGCATCAACCACGCGCGGTATTTTGCTCAGCCCTACTACATAGCCATTTGGTATGTAGGCAATGTGTGCCTTGCCAAAAAATGGCAGCATATGGTGCTCACACATAGAGTACACCTCAATGTCTTTAACAATTACCATTTGGCTGTATTCTTCTTTAAATAAAGCCGAATTAAGAATATCTTTTGCGTCCATGTCATACCCCTGGGTAAGGTATAGCATTGCTTTTGCAATACGTTCTGGGCTTTTTAACAGGCCCTCGCGTTCGGGGTTTTCACCTATTTGCTTTAAAATGCTTTTGTAATGAGCCGATAGGCTGTCAATCAGTTCGGGGTTATAACGGTCAATTTTTTCGTAACCGTTAATATCATCATCCCTGTCGGGGATATTATTTTTATCGATCATTGTTCAGGTTTAATCACCAAAATACTCTGCCGAGTTATTTTCGGTTTCATGTAATCTTACCGAGTGTAAAAATACGCCTTCATAGGCTTCAATCGGTGCTTTTAGCTGGTTAAAAATTTCAATACAAAGCAATTCGGTCGATGCCATTTTGCCCTTCATAAATTCAACATCAAGGTTAATGTTTTTATGGTCAAGCTTTTCAATAACATAATCGTTAATGATAACTTTTAGCTCTTTCAAATCTATTAAATAACCAGTGGCATGCGTAACATGTCCCTTTACGGTTACAAATAAATTATAGTTGTGCCCATGCCAGTTTGGGTTGGCGCATTTGCCAAACACTTCTGTGTTTTTTTCTGCGCTCCACTCATCCCGGTACATTTTATGTGCTGCATTAAAATGTTCCCTACGCGTTATGTGTATCATCATAATATTTAATGGGTACAAATATACAAAACAATTATAAGGGCGTTTGTTTATCTTAGTTGAATAAAGAAAATGATATGCGGATATTAATTGTTGCTGCTACCCAACCCGAAGTTGAACCTTTAATGGAAGCGCTGAGCATGCAAAAGTCTGACGAGGGCGAAAACCTGTTTATTACCCGGCATACTTCGGTAGCTAACTGCTCGGTATTAATAACGGGTGCGGGCATGGTGCCAACAGCGTTTGCATTAGCCAGGCATTTACCCCATAATGTATACCACCTGGTAATAAATCTGGGTATTGCCGGTAGTTTTGACAGGAGCATCCTGCCTGGTGATATAGTAGAAATTACAGAAGATACCTTTGCCGAATTAGGGGCAGAAGATGATAAAAAGTTTATCAGTATTGAACAACTGGGTTTTGGGGCCAGCATTTTCAGGCCCACCGGCAGCATTAGTCATTTTACTAAAAAGATTAATATTAAACAGGCCAAAGCAATTACCGTAAATACCGTTCATGGTAATGATGATACTATAGCGGCTATAGTTGAGCGGCTTAACCCCCAACTGGAAAGTATGGAAGGCGCCGCCTTCTTCTATGTATGCCGTGAGTTGAAAGTGCCTTGCATACAGATCAGGGCAGTGTCAAATTATGTAGAAAAACGCAACCGCGACAATTGGCAGATAGGGCTTGCTGTTAAAAATCTGAATACATTTGCGCTTGAATTAATCAGAGAGTTGTAGGTTGTTTATTAATGAGTGAATTATTGAATGAGCGAATTAGTGAATGTAAGGCCTGATCTCTAATTAACCAATCTCTAATCTTTAGATACCATGAAACTAACACTCGGCTTTTCGCCCTGCCCTAATGATACTTTTATTTTCGACGCGCTTATCCACCATAAAATTGATACCGAGGGGTTGGAGTTTGAAGTGTTTTATGATGATGTGGAAACGCTTAATCAAAAAGCATTCCGGGGCGAGCTGGATATAACCAAACTAAGCTATCATGCTTTTGCTTATATAGCTAATCAATATGTATTGCTGGATGCCGGCAGCGCGCTGGGCTTTGGTGTCGGCCCGTTGTTGATTTCGGAGTTCGAAATTTCGATTTCGGATTTGCAAAGCGGTAAAGTCGTAAATCGTAAATCCGAAATCGTAAATCCTTTAATCGGTATCCCCGGCAAATATACCACCGCCAATTTTTTATTAGGACTGGCTTTTCCCGAAGCTACCAATAAAGTAGAATTGGTATTTTCTGACATTGAGGATGCTGTATTAGAAGGCAGGGTAGATGTAGGGTTGATCATTCATGAAAACCGGTTCACTTACCAGGATAAAGGCTTAAAAAAAATTATCGACTTGGGCGATTACTGGGAGAAACAAACCGGTTGTGCTATTCCGCTTGGTGGTATAGTTGCCAACCGTAATTTACCTTTAGATGTTCAGTATAAAATAAACCGGGTGCTACGTAAATCTGTCGAGTTTGCTTTTGCCAATCCAAAATCAGGATTGGACTTTATCCGCCAACACGCGCAGGAAATGAGTGAGGAGGTGATGTATAAGCATATTGAGCTATATGTAAATAAATACTCGGTTGATTTGGGTGAGGAGGGGAGGAAAGCTATCAAATTATTGTTTGATACAGCTTTGGAAAAAGGGATAATACCGGAGATAAAGTATAATATTTTCCTGACCTGATTTTTTAATTTGTCATTTCGATACGAGGTACGAGTGAGAAATCTTATACGCCTTGCTACTTATCGTGAGTATAAGATTTCTCACTACGTTTCGAAATGACAACCTTGTAATACAATCCTTGAGGCTTAATACAACAAATGATCATACGGATATCTATCCACATGTATCTGTTTTATATAATCATAAAGCAGCTGCCTAAATTCGTCGATATTTTCCTTTTTAGTTGCTGATATAAATATGGCCGGACTATTGTTTTTGGCCATCCAGCTATGTTTAAAATCATCCAGCGTTAAAGGTTCAGCCTCTTCGCCGGGATTCATTTGGATGGGCTTATAGGCATCCATTTTATTAAATACGGTTATAATTTGTTTATCGCTTGCGCCCAGGTCCTTCAGGGTTTCATTTACAGCACGTATCTGATCCTCAAAACCGGGGTGCGAAATATCAACCACATGTATCAATATATCAGCTTCGCGTACCTCATCAAGCGTCGATTTAAAACACTCCACCAAATGGTGAGGTAGTTTACGGATGAACCCAACGGTATCTGATAACAGGAAAGGCACATTCTCTATCACTACTTTTCTAACCGTAGTATCCAGCGTAGCAAACAGCTTGTTCTCTGCAAACACGTCAGATTTGGATATCATATTCATGATGGTTGATTTACCTACGTTGGTATAACCCACCAACGCGGCACGCACCATTTGCGTACGGTTTTTACGCTGTGTAGCATTTTGCTTATCTATCAGCTTTAACTTGTCTTTAAGCAGGTCTATCTTATTTAAGATCAACCTACGGTCGGTCTCAATTTGGCTCTCACCCGGGCCACGCATACCAATACCACCTTTTTGGCGCTCTAAGTGGGTCCATAAGCGGGTAAGGCGGGGTAATAGGTATTGCAATTGAGCCAGTTCAACTTGGGCTTTGGCCTGCGCGGTTTGTGCACGGTTGGCAAAAATATCCAGTATAAGGTTATTGCGGTCAAGTATTTTAACCTGCAATTCATTCTCAATATTACGCAGTTGCGATGGGGTTAGTTCATCATCAAAAACAACTATATCTATCTCTTCTTCTTTTACAAATGCCTGAATATCTTCCAGCCTGCCCGAGCCTACAAAGGTGGCCCTGTCTGGTTTCTGTAGTTTTTGTGTGAATATTTTAACAGTTTCTGCACCGGCGGTATCCACCAAAAATTGTAATTCTTCTAAATATTCTTTCGCGCGCTCCTCTGTTTCGTTAGCGGTAATAACGCCTACCAAAACGGCTCGTTCCTGCTTCACAGCAGTATCATAAAATTTTTGCTTCATTCAGTATTTTGTATCAATCAAAGTGCCAAGTTACAAAAACTGGTATAAGTGTGGTTTTTGATAAAGTATTTATGACAGAATATCCGAAAAAAACTTGCTAACTTTATATTATGACATTAATAGAGCTCAAAAAATCAACTCACGAACAGGTCGACGAGTTAAATGATCGGGATTATTTGGATATGCTGAATAAGATGATCAGTTACAAGGATAAGGTATTTCAAATCCCTAAAGAGCATCTTGCAGGTATTGAACAAGGAGAACAGGACATTAAAAATGGTGATTATTTAACCATGAAAGAGCTTGAAAAGCGATACGAAGAATGGTTGAAAGATTAAATACAATTTCTACTCTCCTACTTCAACCCCTCAACAAATTCCCTCATTGCTAAACCCGGATCGGTTTGTTTCATAAAGTTCTCGCCAATTAAAAATCCGTTAAAGCCGGCTTTTTTTAGGCCTTTGATAGTTTCTGTATCGCTGATGGCGCTTTCTGATATTTTTAAAAACTCTGCAGGGATATGCTCAGCCAGTTTATAAGATGTTTCTACAGATACTGTAAAATCGGCCAGGTTGCGGTTGTTCACGCCAATAGCATCCAAATTAGGGTTAATGCTGCGCTGTAGTTCTTCCAGGTTATGTACCTCAAGCAGCACATTTAATCCCAGGCTTTTTGCTAATGATGCCAGTGATTGTATTTCGGCAGGAGTAAGTATAGCTGCAATTAATAAAATAATATCGGCACCCAGTGATTTTGCCTCTATTACCTGGTATTCATCTATCATAAAATCTTTGCGCAAAATGGGGATAGTATTTGCACTGCGCGCCTTAAAAAGATCAGTTTTGGTACCCATAAAAAAATCGGTATCAGTTAATACTGATAGGGCCGATGCACCGGCCGCTGCATAAGCGGTAGTTACCGCTTCAACACCAACCCTATCATTAATAATACCTTTTGATGGCGACCTGCGTTTAAATTCTGCTATAATACCGGTACGCGCGGGGTCCAGCAGAAACTCTTTGAACGAATAAGTTTGCCTGCTAAATAACACCGAAGCCTCTAACTCTGCAGTACTGGTGTTTTTTTTGGCTGCTATTACCTCGGCTTTTTTATTCAGAACAATTTTATCAAGTATATTTAGCCCCCTGGCCCCTTGAAGGGGGAACATATGTTCAGTCATAATGTATTATATTTTAATTTGCAACGGTAGTTAACGATTTAAAAACTCCCCCTTCAGGTGGGTGAGGGGCTAACCAGTTTTGCATCATTTCTTTTCCAAATTCTGTAAGGATAGATTCCGGGTGAAACTGTACGCCCCTAACATCATATTGCTTATGTCTTAATGCCATGGCCGAGTTATCAACCTCGTCGATAGCTGTTACGGTTAACACATCTGGGATTGATTTTTCATCAACTACCCACGAGTGATAACGGCCAACTTTAAAGCTGTGCGGCAAACCCTTAAACAATATTTCCTTTTCGTCGGTAACTATTATGGGGGTGGCTATGCCATGCATGGGTTGTTTTAGGTTATATAAGGTACCACCAAAAACCTCGGCAATAGCTTGCTGACCAAGGCATACACCAAATATGCTTTTTGTTGGTGCATATTTTTCTATCACATTCAGCAACAAACCGGCTTCGGATGGAATACCCGGTCCTGGCGAAAGGATGATCTTATCATACGCGTCCACATCGTCAATATTAAACTTGTCGTTGCGCCATACTTCGCATTGCAGGCCAATCTCATTTACCAGGTGTACTAAATTGTATGTGAACGAATCGTAGTTGTCAATAATTAAAATTTTATTTTCCATTTTTCACCTCCCAACTTTCTTTTATTAATAGGGGAATTATTTATTAGGTTAGTTTAATTCTTTTGTTGTTTATTACAATTCTTCTGCCAGTTCAATTGCTTTACGCAAAGCGGCTATTTTATTGTTAACCTCATTTAACTCACTTTCGGCTACAGACCCGGCTACAATGCCCGCGCCTGCCTGGTAGTGTAAAGTGTTATTTTTACTTAAAAACGAGCGGATCATGATGGCATGATTAAAATCGCCATTAAAGCCTAAATAGCCAATCGCGCCGCTGTAAAAACTGCGTTTAATATTCTCATTTTCGTCTATGATCTCCATGGCGCGGTATTTTGGGGCACCGCTTAGCGTTCCGGCCGGGAAGGTATCTGCAACTACTTTAAATGTAGGTACATTGGGCAATAAATTGCCGCTTACCATAGATACCAGGTGTATTAAGTGCGAATAATACTGCACCTCTTTAAACGCTTTTACTTCTACCTGCTCACAATGGCGGCTAAGGTCGTTACGCGCCAGGTCAACCAGCATTACGTGCTCTGCTGATTCTTTGGGATCGTTCTTTAAGTTATGGGCCAGCTCGGCATCCTTCTCATCATCGCCACTCCGTTTAAATGTGCCCGCTATAGGATAAATGGTAGCCTTTCGGTTTTTTATAGTGATCTGCGCTTCGGGCGATGAACCAAATATCCTGAAATCGCCATAATCAAAATAAAACAAGTAAGGCGATGGGTTAATAGAGCGTAACGCCCTGTACACATTAAATTCATCGCCTGTAAATTGCTTGGAGAAAGCCCTTGAAGGTACTATCTGGAACACGTCGCCCCGGTAAATATGCTGTTTCATTTTTTCAACCACCGCCATAAAATCCTCGTCGGTTAAGTTAGACTTTTCATCAGCCGAGCTTTGGAAAGTATATTCAGGGAAGTTTTTATTTTTTATAAGATCCTTTATTTTATTCAGACCCTCGTTTGCTTCTTCACCTTCAGGTTGGTTATGGAAGATGTAAAGCTCATTTTTAAAATGATCAATTGCTATAATATAACGATATATATTGTACTGCATTACCGGAATCTTCCTGATAGTATCATCGCTCTTTTTAAGTCGGATGGTTTCAAAATGCTCAACTGCTTCATGGGTGAAGTAGCCAAACAAGCCGTTGGCTGTAATTTTTAATGGGATATCTGTCGTTTCAAAACTGTTCAGAAAGTCGCTAATATGGCTTATTAATTCAAACTCCCCCTCCTTAAATGTTTCCTCGGTACCATCAGGAAATTTTTTATTCAATTCACCATCATTAAGTGTAAGTCCACCTATAGGGTCGCAGCAAACATAGCTGGTGCTGTTTTCGCGGCTATGGTAGTCAGAGCTTTCTAACAGTAGTGAGTTTGGAAAAATATCGCGCAAGCGCAGGTAAATGCTTACAGGGGTTGTAGTATCTGCAAGCAGCTTTTTATAGGTGGTTATAATTTTATATTTTTTCATTCTGTATTTAAAATAGTTATAAACCAAAAAACCCAGCGAATGAGGGTTCGCCGGGTTTTTGTATTAGGTTTACAATTGGTTAGTTTCCTTTGATCAAAAATTTATCCGGCTGCCAAATTTAATTGGTGCCACCAGGAGTTTTTATTTGTGTTCTTGATCATTGTGACGCAAATTTAGAAAGAAATTTGAATTACCAAATTTTTTCTCACTTTTTTTTCAATTATTTCAACTATTTTAAGATAGGAATTTTGCCGGCAGCCAATGCGCCAATAATTATGAGCAGTGCAATGCCATAAAACAGGGCAATTGTTTTGTGTTTTGCCTCTGGCAGTACCAATTTTTTAGATTTGCTGTGGCCAACAGTTATCAGCGCGATAGCGATAACCATCATTACCCAATGCTCAACAGTAAAATAGCGTAAGGTGCTGTCTTTCATGGTTGCGCTGTTAAATTGCACCAGCGGACTTAAAAAATATAGCACAATACCTATCAGCAACTGCGTATGTGCCGATATTAGGGCAAATAAATTGCTTAAACGGTTGCGGTTGGTGTATGGCCTGTTGCCAAACCAGCCTATTAACGCCATTAAAATGGTGTAAATAAACAATACCATTACTACATACCTGAAAACGGAATGCAGCTCTTGAAAAAGACTATATGCGCTCATGATTTGAAAAGTTTGGACGAATATACAACAAAAGATAAAATCTGTTAACCTAACCCGCCGCCAGATTACTTTTAAACGATATTTTTATTAGGTTATATTTAATTTGTACATTAGAAAAAAAACCTGCGTCATAATACTCATACCATCAAAATGAGCAACACTCAACACTCACGACTATTATCCCTTGATGTCTTCAGAGGTGTAACCATAGCCGCTATGATATTGGTAAACGATCCAGGCGATTGGGGGCATATTTATGCGCCGTTAGAACATTCTAAATGGAACGGCTGTACGCCTACCGATCTGATATTCCCATTTTTTTTATTCATCGTGGGGGTATCTATTGTTTATGCAATGGAAAGAAAAGCTGCCGATCCCCGAAATCAAAGCAGTATGATATGGGGTGCTTTGCGGCGTGGTGTTTTATTGATATTGATAAGTTTGACCATACACATTATCTTACACCCGGATTTTGCGCACATGAGGTTTCCGGGTGTGCTGCAGCGTATAGGGGTGGTATTTTTTATCTGTGCCGTTTTATACATCAAAGCATCACAAAAAGTACGCGATTGGCTGTTTGTTATATTACTGGTAGGCTATTATCTGCTGATGACCTTTGTACCCGTTCCGGATACAGGTGTTGCCAGCCTGCTGCCGGCCACTAATATGGGCGCATGGGTGGATAGGATGGTTTTCTCAACCAATCACTTATGGAGCGAATCGCATACCTGGGACCCGGAAGGGCTATTAGGAACATTACCGGCCATTGCTACCGGCTTGTTTGGTATACGTATTGGCAGCTGGCTTAAACGTAAGGATCGCGAGGATAGTGTAAAAGTGAGCTGGATGTTTACTTATGGCGTATTGGCTGTTATTTTGGGGTTGATATGGGATTTGTTCTTTCCAATAAATAAAGCCTTATGGACAAGCTCATTTGTATTATATGCCGGTGGTTGGGCAACCATCGCGTTAGCAGGCTTTTATTGGCTGATAGATGTACAGGGGTATAAAAATTTTACAGGATTTTTTCTGCCGTTTGGCGCCAATGCTATTACCGCGTATGTACTATCAGACTTTGTGCCGCATTATATTAACAAAATAAGGTTTGGCAATTCATCTATCTATCAAATACTTTTTGAACCCTATTCGTCGCCTTTTAATGCCTCTTTAGCCAGCGCAATTGTAATGACATTGCTAATTTGGGTATTGATGTGGATATTGTATATTCGGAAGATCGTTATAAAGGTATAACAACCTAACCTAAAACCTTTTAATTTTACTCTTAAAATAATTTTTAACAAACCTTGGCGTTTTTGCATCTTAGCACAATATTTTAACCTAAAACATGAATTTTAAAAAGAGCCTTTTTTTATGGGCTGCAGCATTGCTTTTTACAACCTCAGCAGTTGCGCAGGTAAAAAAGAAAACAACCCCATCAACAGCACATAAAACTACGCCGGGAACGGCTAAACAACAAACCAAACCAGTGGCGGTGGGCGCATTGCCCGTTGATCCTGACGTTATAATTGGCAAATTACCCAATGGCTTAACTTATTATATCCGCAATAACGCACAGCAAAAGGGCAGGGCAGAACTGTTTCTGGTAAACAAAGGTGGTTCTGTTGTTGAAACAGACGCGCAACAGGGCATGGCTAATTTTACCCAGCGCATGGCCTTTAAAGGCACACGGGATTTTTCCAAAGACAACCTGATAAGTTACCTTAAAAACCTCCGCACAAGATTTGGCCCTGATACAAGCGCCTATGCCACCTATGAAGAAACCGTTTATCAATTAAACCTGCCAACCGACACGGCCAAAATATTTGCAGACGGCTTTAAATTAATGGCTAACTGGGCAGCCTATATGACATTTAACCAGGCCGACGTGAATAGCGAAAAGGCAATAGTTGCAGAGCAGATACGCATTGGCGGTAAAACACCGCAGGAACGGCTGCAACTACAAACTTTACCTATATTATTAAATAACTCCCGGTATGCGCAGCGTTTCCCTACCGGTAAAGAAAACACGGTAAAAGGGTTTACAGACGCGGCGCTTAAAAGTTTTTATGCTGATTGGTACCGCCCCGATTTGCAGGCAATTATAGTTGTTGGTGATTTTGACCCGAAACAGGTGGAGGATATGATAAAATTCAACTTCTCTGCATTAAGGAACCCCGCGGCGGAAAAACCGCTGCAGCAATATTCAGTTCCTGCCATCCCCGGTACCGCAGTAAAATTTGTAACTGATAAAGACTTTCCCTATACGTTAATACAGGTTGTAGTAAAGCAGCCGCAAACAATAGTTAAAACGCAGGCTGATTTTATGCAAAACATGCGTATTAGCTTATTTAACCAGCTATTGAACGCCCGCATTGCCGAAATAACCCAGGTGTCTGCACCGCCCATATTGTTTGGGCAGGCCGGTTATGGTGCATTTACAGGTAAGCAAAATGCATTTACGGCGCTTGCGGTAGCAAATACCAGCGGTTTAGAAGTTGCAGTAAAGAGCATAATTGGCGAAACAGAACGTATAAGAAAATTTGGATTTACACTAACCGAAGTGGAGCGCGCCAAACAGGCTGCGCTGGCACAAATTTCTAATAGTTTTGCACAAAAAGATAATACCCCATCAACAAATTTTGTAGGGTTGTATGAACGTAATTTTTTAACAGGACAGTCTATACCCGGTATAGATTATGAGTATAACTATTATATAAATAACATAGGTAAAATAACGGTTAATGAGATAAACGCTTTGGCCGCCAAATATATAACCGACCAAAACCGGGTAATATTAATTGAAGCGCCCGATAGCGAAAAAGGTAAATTGCCAACCGGGCAAACTTTATTGCAATGGATAGCCGATGCGGATAAAGGATTGGTTGCTTACGTAGATGAGCGTAGTACGCCGTTAATTACAGTGCAGCCTGTAGCCGGTAAAGTTGTAAGCTCAAAAACCGACACAACGCTGTTGGTAGAAAACATAACCCTGTCAAACGGTGTAAAAGTAATATTGAAACCTACACAGAATACCAATAATCAGATACTTTTTACGGGGTATAGTTTTGGTGGCACTTCGCTGGCAAACGACCAGGATTTTACATCAGCTAATCTTTCATCAACAGTAATAAGCAATAGCGGTGTAGCCGGCTTTAACCAAACATTGCTTGACAAAATGTTAAACGGCAGAAACTTAAGTGTTAAGCCCTATATAGGCGAAACAACGCAGGGTGTATCCGGGTATTCCGCGCTCCAGGATTTTAAAACAGCCATGGAGCTTGTATATCTTTATTTTACCAATCCGCGTAAAGATGCCGATGTATGGGCAACCAACATTAACCAGGCAAAATCATTAATAGCGCACAAGAGCAATAATCCGGGTAGCGTATATCAAGACACTATTTTAGCAGTTTTAAACAGCTATAATCCGCGCGAAATGTCGCCTACTATGGAGCAGTTAAATGCAGCCAGTTTAGATAGGGCATTTAGCTTTTATAAAGATAGGTTTGCCGACGCCAGCAACTTTACATTCACCTTTACAGGCAACTTTTTAATAGCTGATATTACGCCTTACCTAGAACAGTATTTGGGCAGCTTGCCGGTAACAAATCATAAAGAAACCTATAAAAAGTTAGGTATTCATCCGCCTGCGGGGCAAATTACTAAAACCGTATATAAAGGCGTTAGCGACAAAGCAACAGTGCAGCTGGTGTTTAGCGGCGCTTATGATTATAATTCGGCAGATAACGTGCAGATGGATGCGCTGGAAGAGGTTTTAAATATTCGCCTGGCTGATTCGATAAAAGCCGAGAGCGGCGTGCTTTCGGCCGGGGTAAGAGCCAGTTATGTAAAATTTCCTGAAAGCAGATATAAAATCACCATATCATTTTTATGCGATGCCAACAATGTAGACAGGCCAATGGCCTATGTGCTTAATGAATTAAATAAAATAAAGCAAAATGGCCCTGTGGCTAAGGATGTTCAAAAATTTGTTCTTAAAGAGGCACGTACCTTCCAGTCACAATTAAAGCAAAATGCTTTTTGGGAAGCATCACTAACCGCTGCTGCACAAAATGGTGAGGACTCTGATAACATATTAAAACACATGCAGTATCTGGAACTGGTTACCGCGCAAACCACTAAAGACATAGCTAACAAGTATTTAAATAATAATAATTTAATTAAGCTGATATTGCTGCCGGAAAAGAAATAACGGCATTATTAATAAATAAAGAAAAGTCCTGCTGTTTACCTGCAGGACTTTTTTATGGTATCACAAAATACTCCTGATCTTGTTAGTTAATGATGATAACCCCGGGGCAAAAAGTTATACAGCAATGGTATAAGCAAAAAAAATGGCACCAGTTCCCTTTTCAGCAGGAAATGGAAGCAGCTTATCTGGGTGGCTATTCGGGTTTGTTAAATGCACCTACCGGCAGTGGTAAAACGTTTGCCTTGTTCCTGCCTTTCCTGGCCGGTTTTATAAATAAGCATCCCGATTATAGAACGCGCCAAAACAATGGCTTGCAGATGCTTTGGATAACCCCGCTGCGTGCATTAACTAACGATATTAAAAAAGCCATGCAGGAGGTTTGCGATGACCTGCAGATACCCTGGAGAATTGCCACCCGCACAGGCGATACCCCCGCCGCCGAAAAACAGGCACTAAAGAAAAAACTCCCCGAGGTATTGCTTACCACCCCCGAAAGCCTGCACCTGATGCTGGCACAAAAAGAGTATCCAAAAATATTTCAAAGCCTGCAGGTTTTGGTGGTTGATGAATGGCATGAATTGCTGGGCACTAAAAGAGGGGTACAGGTTGAGCTGGGGTTGAGCAGGCTAAAAGTCTTAAGTATTGAGTCTGAAGTCAAAAGTCAGCATACACAAGACTTAGGATTTAAGACTCCCGACTCCGGACTTAAAATATGGGGCATCAGCGCAACCATTGGCAATTTAGAGCAGGCTGCGGATGTGCTGCTGGGCAATAATTTCCCGCAGGAACAAATTAAAATAATCCGCGCCAATGTGGATAAGAAGCTGGTTATACAATCCATTATTCCTGATAATATTGAAAATTACTCGTGGGCGGGGCATATTGGTTTAAAGCTGCTGCCGCAGGTGATGAAGATAGTGGCTAAAAGCAATACTACCCTCATTTTTACAAATACCCGTTCACAATCAGAAATATGGTATCATGCCATTTTAGACAATTACCCGGAGTACGCGGGTATTATGGCTATGCACCATGGCTCGCTGGATAATGAATTGCGTAACTGGGTAGAACAGGCCCTACATGCCGAAGCTTTAAAAGTGGTAGTATGTACATCTAGTTTGGATCTGGGGGTCGATTTCCGGCCCGTGGATACAGTTATTCAGGTAGGCAGCCCCAAAGGTGTCGCCCGTTTTATGCAGCGGGCAGGGCGCAGCGGGCACCATCCCGGAGCGATATCAAAAGCTTATTTTGTGCCTACGCATTCGTTAGAATTATTGGAGGGGGCGGCGCTAAAGCAGGCTATTAAACAAGGTGTCTTCGAGAGCCGTGACCCTATGCTGCTAACCATGGATGTGCTGATACAATATATGGTCACCCTGGCGGTATCAGAAGGCTTCAACGCTAACGAATTGTATAATGAGGTAACAACAACCTATGTTTTTGCCGATTTAAAGCGAATCGAGTTTAACCAGCTGCTTGATTTTATCACCAACGGCGGCAAAACCCTGGCACAGTATGATGAATTTTTAAAGGTAGAGGTAGACAATGGCCTGTATAAGGTAAACAACCGCAGGGTTGCCATGCGCCATCGCCTTAGTATCGGCACCATTACCAGCGAAATGAGTATCCGTGTAAAATGGCTAAGTGGCGGCAGTTTAGGTACCGTTGAAGAATCGTTTATCTCAAAATTAAAACCGGGCAACACGTTTTGGTTTGCCGGGCGCAGTTTAGAGTTTGTGCGGATAAAAGAAATGACGGCCTACGTTAAAAAATCAAACTCAACAAAAGGAATGATACCAAGCTGGAATGGCGGCCGCATGCCTTTATCATCGCAATTGTCGGCCGTATTCAGGGATAAGCTGGACGAGGTGGCCCATGGTATTGAAAAGGATGAAGAGGTAATTGCTTTGAAACCATTGTTTGATCTGCAGGCCCAACTATCGCACTTGCCGCAAAGCCATGAATTTTTGATCGAGTCGTTCAAATCCCGCGAAGGGCATCACCTATTATTTTACCCGTTCGAAGGGCGGTTGGTGCATGAGGGGATGGCATCATTGCTGGCATACCGAATATCGCGCATTAAACCCGCAAGCTTCTCTATAGCGATGAATGATTACGGGTTTGAATTATTAACCGATGAGGATATACCGATAGAACAGGCATTGGAGGACCTGGACTTTTTCTCTATCGATAATTTGCTGGCCGATATACAGCATAGTTTAAACGCTAACGAGATGGCCCGCCGCCGTTTCAGGGATATTGCCCATATAGGCGGCCTGGTGTTTACCGGTTATCCCGGTCAGCAGGTAAAGAATAAGCATTTGCAGGCATCGTCGTCATTATTATTTGATGTATTTAGCGAATACGAGCCGGATAACCTGCTGGTGCGCCAGGCTTATAATGAGGCATTGGCTTTTCAGTTAGAAGAGTTTAGGCTGCGGGCTGCTTTACAGCGTATCGTCACCCAAAACATAATTTTAAAAACCATTGAAAGGCCCACACCATTTGCCTTCCCCATAATGGTTGACAGCCTGGGCCGCGAGCGGTTAACTACCGAAAGCATGGAGGACCGCATAGCAAAAATGGCCCGCCAATACGGTGCCGAAGGGGTAGGGGGTAATGAAAGTAAAAAAGTGCGTAAGCCGGGTGTTACCCGGAAGAAAGGATTTTAGCGCAGGAGTGTTCGAAAGATTAATTTGTCATTCTGAAACGTAGTGAAGAATCTTATACGTAAATAAATTTATCTGAATGACTGCCCTTATACTTATCGATTTAATAAGATCCTTCACTACGTTCAGTATGACAAAAAGGTGTTTTAGAATATGGTAGAGTGTTTTAAGGCTGTTTCAAAGCTTTTGATTGGTGCCTAATACCCCGAGTCTGCTATTTCCATGGGCGGCATATAAGCCAGCCGCTTTTTAAAATAAACATCCCAGCTGCGTTGCTGCACATTGTCCTGCATGTGCCGGGTATCGGTATCATAGTTTACGGTGAGTTGTTCGTATTTGGTATGTATGCGGTTAAATATGGCGTTTGCCTCTGCCTGGTAGTTGGCATCAAAATGGGTACGGTTAGCTATACGCAGTATTTCCTGCTGCTCCATATAGGCAATAATATAATGGCCCTGTTCATGTTTAATTATATCAGTAAGCATTCGCTGTGATTGTACACGCTTCTTGTCCAGCCATGACTGGCTGCGGTCTAATATCAGCTTTACGTCAAAAGATAAATTGTAATGATTGTTCTCGGCCATTACATGGTAGCGGTAATCAATAGAACAGTGCGTATAAGCGATGGCGTTATCGCCATCAGAACGTGGGTCTCCCCTGAAATCGTTTAGTGATAACCGGTGATAACCTTCTTGTGCCCTGGCTTTATTTAGCACACATAACAACAAGCCGGTGATGCAAATCACCCCCATAAACCTAAATCCCATTGAGTCAATAGTTTAAATCCTACTTGCCTTTGACTTTGTCAGACTGTAAAAGGTTTAAACTCATCATTTCTTTCATGGTTTGATGCATAGCATCGGTTGATCCATCAAGGAAAATAACGTTGCCTTGCGAGTTTTCGGCAAAGTGTTTTATAGATTCTGTCCACATGGTAAACAAAATAACTGATGTATCCATGTGTGCGGTTTCCATTTCTTTGGCGGCTACGGTCATACCCTTAGCTACTTCCTGGCGAAACAAAGCCACACCCTGCCCGCGCAGTTGCGAAGCCTGGCGCTCGGCCTCGGCAGATATTTTAATGGCGTTACCTTCGGCTTCGGCAGCTTTGGTTTTGGTAATTAACAAGGCCTGACCCTCGTTTTCGGCAGCGGCCTTCAAATTGTTTGATGCTACAACCTGGCTCATTGATTTCATGATCACATCATCAAACGTAATATCATTCAATTGCAGATCCTGCAGATGGTAGCCCCATGATTCCAGTATCTGGTCCAATTGTTCTTTTACATGTTCAACAATATCACGCCTTAGTATCAATACTTCCGATTGTCGTTTAGTTGCCACAAACGCGCGTATAGAGCCTTCAACGGTGCGTATCAGCGCCTGCATCAGGTTACGTTCGTCAACAAACTTAAAAGCCACATTTTTTATAGTTTCTTCCTGCTGATCTAATACAGAATACAATAACATAGCTTTAAAGTAAACATTGGCCTGATCGAAAGTTACTGCCTGGAACTCCAGCTCTACTGATCTGTTCTGTATAGATATTTTAGAGTATATAGCTTCGATAAGAGGTAATTTAAAACTTAGGCCGGGGGTTAATATGCGACGGTATTTACCAAATACAGTAATTACGGCTATGGTGCCTTGTTTAACGGTTACAAACGATGAAAATATAATTATCAGTAAAATAAAAATTACTAGTAATGAAACTATTTGGTTTGTCATGGCTTATTATTAAAATCCAATAAATATAGACTTATTTATTGATGTGTTACAAAAACCAATATCATATTATGAATGTAAAACGAACCTTTGGAACCATATTAACTGTGCTGGGCATTATTGGATTAATCTATACCGGTGTAAGCATTATTCAACAAGCCGGCAGTATTACAACATTAACAGTTGTGGGTATAATTTCCATACTTTTCTTTTTTACTGGCATAAGCCTTGTTCGTACTACAAAAGACGAGGCTTAACTGGCTGATAATTTACCTCAGCCGTTCTTGATAGCTATCCGCGCGGTTCCCTCTTCACAGGCAGTAAGCATGGCGGTAATGGGTGAGTAGTGGTTAGCATTAAAATAAATTGCAATATTATTGTTACGATAACGCCCGATTATGTGCATCTAATTTCCCGTTAAGGGATAGCCGACTTGTCTTCATCCGCCAAAATAAATTGAAATAAAGTTATTCTGGCTATAGTTTAAACGCAACATTGATAAATGCTGTTGCTGGTTCGCTATTTGCTCTCACTATTACACTTCATATTATAATTTTAAGGGTAATTATGAGATCAAAAGTTGCGTTGGGACTAGCATTGATATTAGTAAGCACAATAGGATTAATATATGCCGCTGTTGCCCAAATGGAAGGAAATGTGCCAAATAGCCCCTTATTCGGAATCATATTTATTAGTGTTGTCGGTCTTTTTGCCGGTATAGTTATGCTGCAGAATGAATTGGAGGGGATTTAACCACTATAAAATAATCATTATAAAACAAAAAAAGCCCTTTCAGAAATGAAGGGCTTTTTTTATGTGGAAGTATTTTTATCTAATTGTTTTCTTTACTTTCATCATCGGGTAAGGTGCCTACGCCCAGTTCATTTTTAAAAGCAGCTAATACGCGGCCCCCTTTGTAAAAATACCGGTTATAATAAGCATCATCGAGGCTGCTTATGGCTACACCTTTTAACGAAGCATGTGCAAAACGGTTATTGCCTAAATAAATGCCAATATGAGATATACTGCGACTATGAATTTTAAAGAAAACCAGATCTCCTTCTTTTAAATCATCCTTGCTAACCGGGCTAACCATACTGAAGATATCGCGCGAGTTACGTTTAATGTCATAGTTAAATACCTGGCTATATAACTGTTTTGTAAATGCAGAGCAATCAACACCTTTTTTTGAACTGCCGCCAAAACGGTAAGGGGTGCCTATCCAGTCATAAACAAAATTAAAAAGCTTCATGTTAGAAGTTGCAGACATTGCAACACCCATAATTTGGGATAAATAATCCTTTGCTAAACTTTCTTGCTCGTCTACAGCCTTATCAGCAGGTTGATTTGGAACAGTTTTTGTTTGAGCCTGAGCAGCTAAAACGCTGAAAAATAAGGCAATGGCCAATACTGTTTTCTTCATTTATTCCTTGTTTCGTTGTTGTTAAACGGACAAAGTGTCCATTTTGTTGCACATTGTCGATAAGGTTGCATGCAAAACTATCCATTTTTTTTAAAAGTCCAAACAAATACGGCTTTTTAATAACACCTTTAAGTTTTCCACGATTGGGGATAAGATTGAGGGTGGTGAAGATTAAAGATTAGAGATTGGTGGTTAAAGATTAGGCTTATCGTAGTTTTAAGCCAGTCGAAAACGGTTAAACAAGGTTTTAATGTGATTGTTAAAAGCGTGATTTATGTATTAATATCCAAACTGCAACCACCAATCTCCAATCTTTAATCGCTAATCTTCAATCTTTCTGCATAAAACTTCATAACAAATTCGTTGTAGTTTCGATAATTTGCAGGATATAATTAGATTTGCGCTTTCTACGTAAAAATTGGTTGTTTGACAAATGAGTTCAATCGAAATAAATAAAGACACTTATCTAAAGTGGTATGAGTCCATGCTTTTAATGCGCAAGTTCGAAGAAAAAGCAGGACAGTTATATGGGCAACAAAAAATAAGAGGCTTTTGTCACTTATATATTGGCCAGGAAGCGGTATTAGCCGGAGCAATATCTGTATTAAAACCAGAGGATAGCATGATCACTGCCTATCGTGATCACGCGCATGCTATTGCCAAGGGTGTAAGCAGTAATTCTATCATGGCCGAGCTTTATGGTAAATCTACCGGCTGCTCAAAAGGTAAAGGTGGTTCTATGCACATGTTTAGCAAAGAGAAACACTTTTATGGCGGGCATGGTATTGTTGGCGGCCAGATCCCATTAGGAGCAGGTATAGCCTTTGCAGAGCAGTTTAAAGGTACCGAGTTTGTAAATGTAACCTACATGGGCGACGGAGCTGTGCGCCAGGGTGCATTAAACGAAACCTTTAACATGGCAGCGCTATGGAAACTGCCGGTAATTTTCATCTGCGAAAATAACGGTTATGCAATGGGTACTTCGGTTGAGCGTACCACTATACAAACTGATATTTATAAATTAGGCTTGCCTTATGGTATTCCTTCATCACCGGTTGACGGTATGGACCCGGTTGCGGTGCATAACGCTATGGACGAGGCCGTGCAACGTGCCCGTAAAGGTGAAGGGCCAACGTTCCTGGAGATGCGCACTTATCGTTACAAGGGCCACTCCATGTCCGATCCGCAGAAATATCGTACAAAAGAAGAACTGGAAAGCTATAAAGCTAAAGACCCAATTGAAACCATAAAGCAAGCTATCGAAAAAAATGGCTACGCTGATGAGAAATGGTTTGAAGATATGGACGCTAAAATAAAGGCCGAAGTTGACGAGGCGGTACAATTTGCCGAAGAGTCGCCGTGGCCGGAAGCATCAGAATTATATACTGATGTGTATGTACAAAAAGATTATCCTTATATTAAAGATTAATCGCACTAAATTTATTAAAAACCACTCATCATAAAATATGGCCGAAGTAGTTAAAATGCCAAAAATGAGCGACACCATGACTGATGGTGTAGTAGCTAAATGGCATAAAAAAGTTGGGGATAAAGTAAAATCGGGCGATGTATTGGCCGAGATAGAAACAGACAAAGCCACGATGGATTTTGAGTCGTACCAGGATGGTGTATTATTATTCATCGGGGTGGAAGAAGGAAAATCTGTACCGGTTGATGAAGTAATTGCTGTTTTAGGTAAAGAGGGCGAAGATTATAAAACTGCATTAGCGGGCGCGTCTTCACCTGCTCCTGCCGCAAAGAAAGAAGAAGAAAAGGCACCCGTGCCTGCTGCTGATAAAGCACCCGCCGCTGCACCTGCTGCCAAAATAGATACCTCAAAAATCCCGGCTACTGTTATTCGTATGCCTGCTTTGAGCGATACCATGACAGAGGGTATCATTAATAAATGGAACTTTAAGGTTGGTGATAAAGTAAAATCAGACGACTCGTTAGCTGATGTGGAGACCGATAAGGCTACTATGGAAGTGGTGGGTTATGAAGCCGGCACACTTTTATACATTGGCCCTAAAGAAGGCGAAGCGGCCCCTGTTAACGGCATTATAGCTATTGTAGGTAAAGAAGGAACAGATATTACTCCTTTATTGCAAGATGCCCCTGCTGCAAGCGCCGAAGCTAAACCTGCTGCCGAAGCTGCATCTGCACCTGCTGCAGCAAGCGCTCCAGCCGAAGAAGTTGAAACCAGCCATAGCGACAGCCGTGTAAAAGCATCGCCGTTGGCACGTAAAATAGCTAAGGATAAAGGCATAGATATTAATGCTGTAAAAGGTACTGCCGAAGGCGGACGTATAGTTAAAAAAGACGTAGAAGACTTTAAACCGGGTGCTGCCCCTGCAACTGCTGCAAGCGCGCCGGCTACAGCAGCTGCACCTGCTAAAGCTGCTGCTCCAATAGTACTGCCAACCTTTATAGGCGAAGAGAAATTTACCGAGAAACCGGTTAGCCAAATGCGCAAGGTTATTGCCAAGCGCCTATCAGAAAGTTTATTTACCGCGCCGCATTTTTATGTAACCATGTCTATTGATATGGACCAGGCAATTGCCGCACGTAACAAAATAAACGAGGTTGCCCCGGTTAAAATATCATTTAATGATTTTGTGTTGAAAGCTTGTGCTATTGCATTAAAGCAACATCCAACCATTAATTCATCATGGCTGGGCGATAAGATACGTACCAATGAGCA
>NZ_JAQBOW010000092.1 GCF_028287845.1 Mucilaginibacter sp. | reverse complement strand
GCGAGAAATTATACTGGCAGGTAATTAATACAGTTATTCCTTTGTTATTAGTGTTAATATTTGCTATTTTTCAACATTATATCCGCAAGAGACGGTATGCTCATTAAATTTTATACTTTTGACTAATTAACACTAAATTTATATATGAGATTTATAGTTTCTACATCAACATTATTAAAGCAATTACAGTCTGTAAGCGGTGCATTAAGCAATAGTACCGTATTACCTATACTGGAAAACTTTTTGTTCGAGATAAAAGATGGAAACTTAACCATTTCTGCTACCGACCTGCAAACCAGCATGACCACTTCTTTAACTGTTGAGGCTAAAGAGAACGGGCGTATAGCTATACCATCGCGCATACTGTTAGAAACTTTAAAATCATTGCCAGAGCAACCTATTGCTTTTTCTGTTGATGATGCCACGTTTGCTATAGAAATTAACGCGGGTGATGGAAAATATAAACTGAGCGGAGAGAATGGCGAGGACTTCCCGAAAATTCCGGTTGTAGAAAATGCTTCATCAGTAAATTTACCGGCGTCGGTTTTGGCAGAAGCAATTAACAAAACTATATTCGCCGTAAGTAATGACGAGTTGCGCCCGGCCATGACAGGTGTTTACTGCCAGCTAAGCAGCCAGTATTTAACCTTTGTAGCAACTGACGCACACAAGCTGGTACGCTACCGCAGGTTAGATGCCAAGGCAGAAACCACTACCTCATTCATCTTACCTAAAAAGGCGCTAACGCTGCTTAAATCTGCTTTACCAACTGATGATGTAAATGTATCTGTTGAATATAACAGCACCAGTGCGTTCTTTAAGTTTAACAATATTAACCTGGTATGCCGCTTAATTGATGAGCGCTACCCGGATTATGAAGCGGTTATACCATTAAATAACCCTAATAAATTAAGTATTGACCGTTTGGCATTTTTAGGCTCATTAAGCCGTGTTGCCATTTACGCTAATAAAACCACTCACCAGGTTAGATTGAAAATTACCGGCAGCGAGCTGCATATTTCATCAGAAGATATTGATTTTGCAAACGAGGCGCACGAGCGTTTAGGCTGCCAGTATGAGGGTGAAGATATGGAGATAGGCTTTAATGCCCGGTTTTTAATTGAAATGTTGAAAAATATAAGCGGGGAGGAAGTATCTTTAGAGATGTCTTCACCTAACAGGGCCGGATTATTATTACCACAAGGAGGCGATGAGAATGAAGATGTGCTGATGCTGGTAATGCCGGTTATGCTTAATAGTTATGCTTAAGTGTAAACTTAAATTATAGATCCAAATATTAGTCCGGCGTAAAAACCGGACTTTTTTGTTAAAACCGATAACAAAACCCGCAATAAGCAGTTATATAACATCTGGGTATTTATATGAATATTAAAGCTTTAATATTATTTTTTGCCATTGCCGTAACAGGCTTATCGTCTTGTAAAAAAATCAGCGATGCGCTTCCTGTAGTTCCTATCGCCAATATTAATATAATTAATGCAGGTGCAGATACCTTGAATTTTTACCAGAATGGTACAAGGTTAAATAACACTACTAATTTATATCCTTTTGGTTTATTAACTAATGTTAATGTAGTTGCAGGTACGCAAAACTACCAGTTTAAAAAAGCCGGCAGCGCAAACACATTAATTGATCTGCCTTTAACGGTTAATGTTAACACGTCTCAAACCTTATTTGTAGCGGGTGAAACAGCAGACAAGGTATTTTTACTTCAGGATAGTGTGAGTACTGATACAGCAACAAACATAGCCAAAATACGATTTGTAAATGCATCGCCAATAACCGGTAACATTGATGTTAATATAGGAAGTAGTTTCGCTTATAAAAACAGAGCATTTAAATCAGCAACGGCATATATGCCGGTAAGCGGCGGGCAAAATATATTATCAATTTACCAAACAGGCACTACTACGTTATTGGCCCAGGGTACACTAACATTAACTGCCGGTAGCTTTTATACCCTGTATAGCAAAGGCGTATTAAATGGTACGGGTAATAATGTGTTTGGCGTGCGTATTTTAACCCTGTAAATATTAAAAATATAAAAATGGCTGAAAGAAATAAGGCAATGGTTTTTCTGTTTTTATGCTGTGTTGGCATAATGGTTATACCATTTATTGCTTCGTGCGGCAAAAACGGTACCGCACCGGCGAACTCAAATATACAAATGCAGGTTATTAACTTAAGTCCCGATCTGCAACCGGTAAATTTATTCGTTAGCTATATACAGCAAAACACGGTGGCTTTTTCTTATCCTACACCATCAGGATATTTTACGCTAAAGAATATTGATACACCTGTACAAATCAGGTCGTTCTATACAAATGTTTCCACAACAAATTTTATTTCGTTAAATACGCCTTTAAAAAATAACTATAAGTACACATTATTTGTAACAGGTTTAAGGGCAGATAGCAGTATAACATCAATATTTGCTATTGATACCGCAGCAACACCAACTGTTGGGCGGGGTAAAATTAGATTTGTAAATGCTTCGCCGCGATCAGGCGCGTTTGATATAACTGTAAACGGCACTAAGGCATTTACCAACCAGGGCTATAAAAATATATCCAACTTTATAGAGGTGCCGCCAGGTAATTATGATTTTAGGATATTACCAACCGGTTCAGGTACAGTATTGGCAGATATGCCCGGCACAGTTATTCTTGACGGTAAAGTATATACGCTGTATTGCCGCGGTATTGTTGGAGGGGCAGACTCGGTTGCCTTTGCGGGCGGCATTTTAAATAACCGTTAAACTTTGCCATATATATTTCTATTTTTGCCCAAAATTTAAACCATTGGAACTAGTAAAAGCCTTAATAGATTTTATAATACATATTGATAAACACCTGGTACAAATTACCAGTCAGTATCAGGGATGGACCTACCTGATATTATTTGTTATCATATTTGCCGAAACAGGTTTTGTTGTAACCCCCTTTTTACCCGGCGACTCACTACTGTTTGCTGCCGGCGCGTTAATAGCCGGTGGCCAATCAGGTTTAGAAATTTATTTATTAGCACTTATTTTAATAATAGCCGCCTTTACAGGCAATACTTTAAATTACACATTAGGCAACTACTTTGGACCGAAAGTATTTAAAGAGAAAAATAAAGTACTGAAGCTGGACTACTACCTGCAAACCAAAGCGTTTTTTGATAAGCATGGCGGCAAAGCGGTAATATTTAGCCGTTTTATGCCAATTGTAAGAACCATTGCGCCGTTTGTAGCAGGGGTAGGACGCATGTCGTTTTTACGCTATAGTTTATATAATATTATTGGCGGCGCGGCGTGGATAATACTTTTCTTATTTGCCGGATATATGCTGGGTAATGTGCCGTTTTTTAAAGCGCACTTTTCTTTAATAGGTATAGTTATTATTTTAGTTTCTATCGTCCCGCCAATTATTGCAGCTGTTAAAGGCGGGGCTAATAAAAAGAAAGCTTAAGCTGGTTGTGCAAATTTTTCCCGTCCTTTTTTTCCGTGGTAGCTAACCAAAAGGAACAGCAAATTTATATGTGCCGCTGCTTTTGCTCTCATAGTTGTTAATTAGTGAATGCTGCAATTTTTCCTGCTTTAAAAATAGCTTCTTCTTTTTGAATTTTATGCATGTCGGAAGCATTTAAAGGTTTCTTTATCAATTTGTTCAGATCGGGCTGCCCTGCATCTATCCAGGCCGAGTACCAATAACTACCTACAGATAACACCGCCGACCGCATGCGCCGCTGCACCATGCCCCGCAACATTTTTTGATAAGCCCGGCTATATTCAGCAGAATAATCTTTAACTGCTCGTTTACCATGCATTACCACTGTGTATTTTTTATCGGGAGGGTAGATTTTATTTAGCAACCGCTCCAATCGTAATGTCGAATCGGCTTCTTTAAAAGATGTGCGGCAAATTTTAAAGGCTTCTTTTAATGGGTTTTCAATATATCTTACTTTACCCGCATAGCAATTATAATTGGCAGCAAAAAGCTCGGGCAGGCGGCTTTCCCATAAGGCATGTATACCGGTTTGATTGGTAAGCTGCCCGTTATAGTTTTGGGTAAGATGAAGTGGCACATGGGCGTCAGCAACATAATGCCCCAGATTGGCTGATGCGGTTAGTATGCCGGTGGTATCATGGCCCTTAAAAGCATCAACCAGTTTATAATAGTTGTATTGAATGGCCCAGGGAACAGTGCCATATTTATTGAGTGTATCTTCTGAGTATTTTACAACCGCATTGTTCCATCGCTCCGGAATTAACCTGAATGGGTCTTTGCCGTAATGATCTGCATTTAAATAGTGACGTGGTGCTTCTAACGAATCAACATAGCGTCGTTTATCCGCACTAATAGCATGCGCGGTAATGAACCCTATGTTGGCTTTGTAAAAACCTGCCATCGCTTTTGGCAAAATAAAAACAGCTAAACGGTTAATACGGTAATGCGCGAAAAACCCCCAGGATGAGCATAGTACGATCAATAATAACCCGGTTAGGATTCTGGCGGCAGGTTTCATAAAATGTGATAAAAACAACGGTAAGTGTAAATTTAAAAATAAACTTGTTAAACCCGCCCTTTGAGAACTAAATGTCGCATCGTTTGTATATTTACTTTATTGCATGATGGCGATAACCGCAATTTGCTAAACAATATATACCATAAACAACCTAATATGCCTCAAAAAACTAAATCTAATCCCCGAAAAAAACGTTTCTGGAAATGGTTAACTGTATTAGGTCCCGGCCTCACAACCGGCGCGGCAGATGATGACCCATCGGGCATAGCCACCTACTCGCAAACCGGCGCGCAGTTTGGCTACGGGCAACTATGGACAGCACTTTATATGCTGCCTTTTATGACCGCCGTACAGGAGGCCTGCGCACGTATCGGGCTGGTTACCGGCAAAGGTATTGCCTCGGTAGTTAAAACGCATTACAGCAAGCCGGTGCTCTATGGCGTGGTTAGCCTGGTAGTAGTTGCCAATACCATTAACATTGGTGCCGATATTGGCGCTATGGCGGCGGCCGCCAAGTTACTAATACCCTTGCCGTTTATTTTGCTGACATTGGCCTTTACCGCAAGCATATTGTTATTAGAAATATTTACCAGTTACCGCGTATACTCTAAAATATTAAAATGGCTGGCAATGGCCTTACTTGCGTACCCTATTACTGTATTTATTATTCACCAGGATTGGCTAACGGTGTTAAAAGCTACTGTAGTGCCGCATATTGAATTCAGCTTCGCGTTTTTATTTATTATAACCGGAGTGTTTGGTACCACTATAACCCCTTATATGTTTTTCTGGGAAGCATCGCAGGAAGTAGAAGAAGTAAAAGAAAAACGCTTAATGCCAAACGGAAAAATAGGATGGCAAAGTATATATGCCATGCGAAAAGATAACACGGCTGGCATGATCATATCAGAATTTACTACCTGGTGTATTTTGCTGGTGGGCGCAACTGTTTTATATAAAAGCGGCGTTAAGGATATTAAAACGGCGGCCGACGCGGCCAAAGCATTAGAGCCGCTGGTACATTCGTTCCCTAATGCAGGTTTTTTGGCTAAGCTTATTTTTTCGGTTGGTATTATTGGATTAGGGTTATTGGCTGTACCTGTATTATCAGGTTCGGCGGCCTATGCAGTGTCTGAAGCTTTCAACTGGAAAGCAAGCCTGAACCTAAAATTTAAAAAGGCCTATGGGTTTTATGGCGTTATCATTGTAGCAACATTAATTGGATTAATAATCAATTTTGTTGGCATAGATCCTGTAAAGGCGCTTATTTATACTGCCGTATTAAATGGTGTGGCTGCTGTGCCGTTGCTGTTTTTAATCATAAAAATTTCAACCAGCGATAAGATCATGGGCGAATTTAAAAGCGGATGGTTATCAAAAACGCTTTTATGGTTTACTTTTGTGGTGATGGGCGGGGCGGCCGTAGCTTTATTTTTTACGATATAATCCAATTAAAAACACTGTTAAAAACTATTTTAAAAAAGACATTTGATTTTATAATCAAAACTCCTATATTTGCAGTCCTTAAATAACGAATAGAATAATAAGCTAAAATGGCAAATCATAAATCATCAATAAAAAGGATCAGGTCTAACGCTGCTAAGCGCTTACGTAACCGTTACCAGGCTAAAACCACCAGAAACGCTATCAAGAGATTGAGAGGCACAACTACTAAAGTTGACGCGGCTCCTTTATTATCAAAAGTGATCTCTATGCTTGACCGTTTAGCTAAGAAAAACGTTATTCATAAAAACAAAGCTTCAAACAACAAATCGAAGCTTACTAAATTTGTAAACGCGTTAAGCTAATCAAGATATTTTTAAATCCCTGAAAAGGCGATGAGTTTAATACTCATCGCCTTTTTTGCTGGTTTGAACCATGATTTTGAGGATTTAAGGATCACCATGATGATGTCATAAGTTTGTAGCCGTCTTATAGCCTATATATTAACGAATAGTAGATTTGTCAACTTTTAAAAAGTTGACAAATCTTTTTGCTTTAAATCAAGGCAATCTTCAAATCCTAAAAATCATGGTTCAAACAATAATTTTCACTACTTTAATCCCGTGGAAAAAAACTACGAGAACAAGATCAGCATCAAATCATGGGCCGAAGAGGACCGTCCGCGCGAAAAACTGAGTAGCCAGGGCAGGCGCGCCTTAACTGATGCCGAGCTGATAGCGATACTGATCGGTTCTGGCAGTCGTACAGAATCGGCGGTAGAGCTGAGCAAACGTATGCTGCACCATTA
>NZ_JAQBOW010000077.1 GCF_028287845.1 Mucilaginibacter sp. | reverse complement strand
TGATAGAACCTATTGGCCCGCTATAAGATGTATTGTAGGTATGGCCGCCAATATTTTTATAAACCGGGCAGGCATTTAAACAAGCACCGCAACGGATGCAATATAATCCCTGGCGCTGGTCTTTTTGCGCCAGCAGGTTTGTGCGCCCATTATCCAGCAATATCACATACATTTCTTCCGGCCCATCTGCCTCATTAGTTTGCCGCGGACCGCTTAGTATGGTGTTATATACCGTCAAATTTTGCCCGGTGCCATGTGTTGACAACATGGGCCAAAACAAATCAAGATCGGCCATCGAAGGGATTATCTTTTCAATACCAACAACAGCAATATGTATTTTAGGGAACGTGGTACTTAACCGGGCATTGCCTTCATTCTCGCTAATAGCAATGCTGCCGGTATCGGCAATTAAAAAATTGGCGCCGGTTATGCCTGCATCGGCTTGTACATATTTTTCACGCAATAGTTCGCGTGCTTTTTGGGTGAGTTGTTCGGGTGTCGCGTCTATTGGTGTGCCAAAGCGCTCATTAAATAATTTGGCAATATCCTCTTTTGAAAGATGCATAGCGGGCGTTACAATATGATAAGGCTTTTGCCCTAACAACTGCACAATGTATTCGCCCAGGTCCGTTTCTAATGA
The DNA here is from genome assembly GCF_028287845.1 of Mucilaginibacter sp. Lineage (GTDB taxonomy): Bacteria > Bacteroidota > Bacteroidia > Sphingobacteriales > Sphingobacteriaceae > Mucilaginibacter. Next base: position 22,204 of record NZ_JAQBOW010000077.1, on the reverse strand, counting down.
TTCAATATGGTTATGCTCCAGGAATTCGTTTAGTTCAATTTCCTCGGTAACCATTGATTTTGATTTTACAACGGTTTTAGCATTTGCTTTTTGTAAAATATTAAGGATTTCTTTGTTAGCCTCGGCAGCGTCATTGGCCCATATTACCTTGCCGCCCCGTTTTTGAAAGTTGGCTTCAAACTCGGGTAATATTTTATCCAAATTTTCCATTACCTTCCATTTGATAACGTGTCCTTTACGTTTGGCGTTATCCAGGTTGATAATTTTAGACAAACCCCTTGCTACAGCCGTATCGTATTTACCAATATTGTAATTGATAATTTTGCGGTGGTCCGTATCAAATGCCTTATTTTCAGAGTCAACCAAAAACTCTTCAGCTATGCTTGTCATGTTGCTAAATTAGGCATTTTTGTTGATTAGGTAAATGGTTGAATGAGTTGATTAAGTTTTTGCAGTAACGCTAACTTAATAACCCATTCAACCTGATCAATTTCAAATTGTTTTTATTTTTTTCCGTCAACGGCCGGGCGCTTATCCGCGTTTACTAAATCCCAGGCGGTATAAAATACCAGTTGGGCGCGTTTAGCCAATAGCGGGAAATTGATCTTACTAACCTCATCGCCGGGGCGGTGATAGTCGGCATGTACACCGTTGAAATAGAAAATAATTGGCACACCATGCTTAGCAAAGTTGTAATGATCTGAGCGATAGTAAAAACGATTTGGATCATTAGGGTCATCATATTTATAATCCAGGTCAAGCTTGGTATAGGTATTATTAGCTTTCTCGCCTATGTTATGCAACTCGGTACTTAACATAGCCGAACCAATAACGTAAACATAGTTTGCAGAATCGGCTTTGCCAATATACTCAGTACCTACACGGCCGATCATATCAATATTCAGATCGGTAATCGTTCTTTCCAATGGGATAACCGGATGATCAGTATAATATTCAGAACCCAGCAATCCTTTTTCCTCGCCTACGTTACCTAAAAACAGAATGCTTCTGCGCGGGCCTTTGCCATCTTTCTTTGCTTGGGTAAACGCGCGGGCAATTTCCATTATACCTGTAGTGCCTGATCCATCGTCGTCGGCACCGTTATTTACTTTATCAGTTGCACCGTCTGTACGCACTAAGCCAATATGGTCATAATGTGCAGAAATTACTAATACTTCATCTTTAAGTTTTTGATCGCTCCCGGGCAAAAAGCCTAATACGTCAACCGCTTTAACCGGAATTTCTTCGGTAGCATAATCTATAGCGATGTCAGCCTTAACAGTTTGTGATTGTGGTGTTCCGCTTTGGTCGATAGCTGTTTTCAGATCAGCAACGGTTTTACCAGAGCTTTTAAGCAGCATATCGGCAGTAGCTTGCGGAATAGTAATTGTTACCGGAGCCGCGGGGCCTTCCTTTTTCAGGGCCATAGGTAATTCGCGGGCACCGCCAGCACCGGGACCCCTGCCGCTGGCACCAGGGCCAGGGCCCGCCGTACTTACCGCGAGCATTAATGATGGGTTTTTGCTTAATATATACGCCTGGCGCTTCCTGCTGCGCGGGCCGCTCCAGTCTGATAGTTTATCTGTTCCGCTAATTTTGGATGTGCCTGCGCTCATAGGTTCGCCGTTGCTAATGTATATTACCACTTTGCCGGCTATATCAATTCCTTTAAGGTCATCATAGTTATCTGCACCAATGCCGTAGCCTACAAAAACAACTTCTTTTGCATTGATGGTTTTAGTGCCTGTGCCTGCAAAGGCTGTAAAATCTTTGCCGCTGGTTAGCGGTGCTCCGTTTAAAGTGAAGGTATTTACCTTAAATGCGTTTTGAATAATTGGCACATTAAAAAAATAAGAGCCATTTACAATGGGCTGTAAGCCTAATGATTTAAACTCATCGGCAATATAATGGGCCGCCTTTTCTGCGCCGGGCTTGCCGGTTTCGCGTCCCTCATATTCATCAGAAGCTATGATGCTTAAATGTTTTTTTGCCAGATCGGCACTAATTATTGGCGCATACTTCATCGCTATTGGATTTTGCTGCGCGCACGCGCCGGTCATCAACCCGACTAAGGAGAGTAATAGTATTGTTTTTTTCATTACATCAGTTAATTTATACCCGAAAATTACTGATTAGTTAGCAATGTTTAATACTATAGCTAATATTTAGGATAAAAAACAATATGCTCATTTTTAAGTATCAGACTAAAGTCAAAATACAATTCAAATAATACTGATAAAAAACAGATCACGATACTTGCAGCAAACACAGGGATAGCATGAACGAGGAACAGCATTTAGCGCAATTAAAAAGTGAGATAGAACCACTTCGCCGGCAATTGATAGGCCATGATCTATATAGCCGCATTACTTCGGTTGATGAGTTGCAGCTATTTATGGAGCACCATGCTTTTGCCGTTTGGGATTTTATGTCGCTTCTAAAATCGTTACAACAAAAATTAACTTGTGTTACTGCGCCGTGGCTCCCGGTTGGGAATGCCAATACACGCTACCTGATCAACGAGATAGTTATCGGCGAAGAAAGTGATGAGGATGGACAAGGCAATCGGACCAGCCATTATGAGTTGTATCTGCGCGCTATGCAACAAGCGGGATGTACCTGTTTGTATGTTAACCAATTATTGGCGCAGTTAAAAAACGGCGTTAATATTATGGATGCGCTTAATTCGCCGGATATTCCGGCTGCTGCTGCTAAATTTGTAAGGCATACGTTTGATGTGATAAATAATAGCCCGGACCATGTACAGGCAGCTGTATTTACCTTTGGCAGGGAAGATCTGATACCCGCTATGTTTATCAGTATGGTTCAGAAGATAAGCGAGCAGCTTCCAGGAAAAGTTGACATTTTGCTTTGGTACCTGGAAAGGCATATTGAAGTTGACGGCGACCACCATTCGCAATTAGCTTACCAAATGACGGCCGGCCTATGCGGCAACAATCCTCAAAAATGGGCCGAAGCTACGCAAGCCGTAAAACAAGCACTACAATCGCGTATTGAATTGTGGGATGGAATAGTAAAGCGTATAAAGGCTGTAGGGATAAGTTAGCCTTTATATAAATACATCTACCGTAAAATAATGAGGTAGTAATTTATGAACAAGCTATTTTATCAACGCGCCTTAAATGGCGGCCGCCTTCAAATGGGGTATTAAAAAATATTTCGACTATATTTTTGGCTTGTTCTAAAGTAACAAAGTTTGTGGGGATGCATAACACATTAGCATTGGTATGGCTACGTGCCGGTATGGTTACCGCCTCATTATAACATAAGGCAGCACGAATACCCTGATGCTTATTAGCTGCTATGGCTACACCGTTTGCACTGCCGCAAAGTAAAATGCCGTAATCAAACTCGCCACTCTCTACTGCCAACGCGACCGGGTGCGCAAAGTCTGTATAATCGCAAGAGTCTTTTGAAAAAGTTCCAAAATCTTTTACGTTTTCGCCGAGGATGGTTAACAGCACCTCTTTATACTCAAACCCTGCATGGTCCGCGCCTAGGGCAATTTTTAATCCTTCAATCATAATATTAGTCGTTCATGATCTCATCATGCCTTGCAGCGCGGCGTTTTTCAACCATAGAGGCTACCACAATCCCAACTTCATATAAAGCAAACAACGGGATAGTTGATATCATGGTAGTTAAAAAATCTGGCGATGGTGATATAATGGCTCCAATTATCAACAATATAACAACCGAATAGCGGCGGGTTTTCTTCATAAATGTACCCGTCAATATACCCAGCGATGCCAGTATATAAATGATCATCGGCAACTCAAATACAATACCTAATATCAAAGTTATGGTAGCCACCATCGAAACATAGGAGCTGATCATAAATTGGTTATGGATAGTCGGGCTAATTGTGTAAGCAGCCAGAAAAGAGATCGACTCGGGTGCGATAATGTAATAGCCAAACAAAATACCTACTACAAAAAGCAGCGAAGCATAAAAAACAAACCCACTGGCAGCTTTTCGTTCTTTTTCAAGCAGGGCAGGCTTAATAAAGCGCCAAAGCTCCCATAATATATAGGGGATGGATAGGATCATGCCAATCAATAATGATTGATTGATCTGCAACATAAATTGCCCGGCCATTTCGGTATTAATAATATCACCATTTATTTTGGTAATACACATACCGTCACCAAGCTTGCACAACATTCTATAGGTCCAGAAATCACCCCTGAACGGACCCATTATAATAGTATTGAAGATAAAATCAAAATTGAAGAAGGCAACAATAGCAAAAACAACAACAGAAATAGCAGCCCTTATAAGGTGCCATCTTAAAGCCTCTAAATGCTCAAAAAAAGACATTTCGGCCTCAATGGTTTTGCCTTTATCCTGTATTGCCTTTATTATTTTGTTGTCGCTCATCTTTTAGTTTTTCAGGCGTAAATGCCCGAATGCTAAATTACATTTTAATATAGTTGACAGTTTGTTTGCTATTCAGAATATTCAAACGTTTCCATAAACTTAGTGGTAAAATTACCTGCTCTGAAGTTAGGATCCTTTAATAATTTTAAATGGAATGGTATAGTCGTCTTTACGCCCTCTATTACAAATTCGCTTAACGCGCGCTCCATGGTACTTAGGGCTTCATCGCGGGTTTGTGCCACGCAAATTACCTTAGCAATCATCGAATCGTAATTAGGCGGAATAACATAACCAGAATAAACATGTGTATCTATACGTACCCCATGCCCACCAGGCGAATGGAAGTTAGTTATTTTACCCGGTGACGGACGAAAATTATTAAACGGATCTTCGGCATTTATACGGCACTCGATGGCGTGCATTGATGGCTCGTAATTTTTGCCTGATATTGGTATACCTGCTGCTACTTTTATTTGCTCTTTTATCAGGTCGAAATTTATTACTTCCTCGGTAACTGGGTGCTCTACCTGTATACGGGTATTCATTTCCATGAAGTAGAAGTTGCGGTTTTTATCAACCAAAAATTCTACGGTACCGGCACCTTCATATTTTACAGCTTTGGCACCTTTTATAGCCGCGTCGCCCATTTTTTTACGCAGTTTTTCTGTCATAAAAGGCGATGGTGCTTCTTCTACCAATTTTTGGTGACGGCGTTGTATGGAACAATCCCGTTCTGACAGGTGACAAACTTTTCCATATTGGTCGCCTACTATTTGTATCTCAATGTGGCGCGGATCCTGCACGTATTTTTCCAAATACATGCCATCGTTGCCAAAAGCGGCGCCAGACTCTGCACGTGCCGAATCCCAGGCAGCTTCAAACTCTTCGTCTTTCCAAACTACACGCATACCACGGCCACCGCCACCGGCAGTAGCTTTTAATATTACAGGATAACCAATCTTTTTTGAAATGGCTATACCTTGTTTAACATCAGTAAGCAATCCTTCTGAACCGGGAATAGTAGGCACCCCTGCTTTTTTCATGGTTTCTTTTGCTGATGCCTTATCGCCCATGGCATTGATCTGATCAGAAGTTGCGCCTATGAACTTTATACCATACTCTGCACAAATAGCCGAGAATTTAGCGTTTTCAGACAAAAATCCATAACCCGGATGGATCGCGTCGGCATTAGTAACTTCCGCGGCTGATATGATATTCGGGATATTTAAATAAGAATCTTTACTTGGCGGCGGACCGATACAAACGGCCTCGTCAGCAAAGCGAACGTGAAGACTGTCACGATCGGCAGTAGAATATACAGCTACCGTTTTAATGCCCATCTCTTTACAGGTACGGATTATCCGCAAGGCAATTTCACCACGATTAGCTATTAATATTTTTTTAAACATCTTTTTTAATTTGAAGATTTGAAAATGTGCTGATTTGAAAATGATTTAAAATTCGAGAATGCTTAGCATCTTCAAATTGTCAAATCACCAAATTTTCAAATTAAATAGGTTCTACTAAAAATAACGGTTGGTCATATTCAACAGGTGATGCATTATCAACCAATATCTTTACGATACGACCTGAAACTTCTGATTCAATTTCATTGAATAACTTCATCGCTTCAATAATACAAACTACAGTTCCGCTTTCAACCTCATCGCCAACGTTTACAAACAATGGTTTATCAGGCGATGCAGAACGATAGAAAGTACCTATCATTGGTGATTTTATGGTTAAATAGTGTGATGTATCAGCAACAGCGGCGGGCGCGGGCGCGGCAGCTAATGCCGGAGCAGCGGTAGCAGCGGCAGGAGCCGATGCAGGTGCCGGTATAGTTGCATGAACAACGGTAGGTTCCTGGTTAGTTTTTATTGTGATCTTAAAATCTTTTTGTTCTAATGAAACTTCGTTTACTCCTGATTTGGAAACAAAGCGTATAAGATCTTGTATTTGTTTAATATCCATTGTTGCAGATTATAGGGTTTTTTGGATAATGTGTTTATATCTAATTTAGTTATAATATGCAGATGTGCAAATGTGCAGATATGCAGTATTTTATGATTTAAATATTTATTTAACGTGTATAATTACTAATGGTTTTATTTTATTCTCTTATTTAACTCCAAACTATTTCGGCATCCGCACATTTACATATCGCAAATATGCACATTTAATACGCCCATTTTAAATAAAGAGAGCCCCAGGTAAATCCACCGCCAAAAGCGGCTAAAATTAAATTATCGCCCTTTTTAAATTTATCTTCCCACTCCCACAAACATAAAGGTATTGTTGCATTTGTGGTATTGCCATAACGTTCAATATTTACAATTACCTTATCGGCGCTAACACCTGTGCGGGCAGCAGTAGCATCAATAATACGTTTGTTGGCCTGATGTGGTACCAGCCATGCAATATCATCGGCTGTAAGATTATTGCGTTCCATTACTTCAGCAGCAACATCGGCCATGTTGGTTACGGCAAATTTAAATACCGCCTTACCTTCCTGGTAAGCATAATGTTCGCGTGCGTCAATAGTTTCATGGCTTGCGGGTTTAACAGATCCACCGGCTTTCATGTGTAAGAACGGAATACCCGAACCATCGCTTTTTAATATAGAATCTATAACTCCATATCCTTCGGTATTAGGCTCTAATAATGCGGCACCACAGCCATCGCCAAAAATAATGCAGGTTGCTCTGTCCTGGTAATCAACTATTGACGACATTTTATCGGCACCTACTACCAATACTTTTTTATGTTTACCGGTTTCAATAAACTGTGCGCCGGTAGCTAGGCCAAATAAAAATCCTGAGCACGCTGCCTGCAAATCAAATCCCCATGCATTTACGGCCCCAATTTTATGAGCAAATAAGTTAGCCGTAGCCGGGAAAGGCATATCAGGCGTAGTAGTACAAAAAATTATCAGGTCAATTTCATCGGCACCTATACCCCGTTTTTTTAGTAAGCCTAAAACTGCGGGTACAGCCAGGTCAGATGTGCCAAGGCCTTCGCCTTTTAGTATCCGCCGTTCTTTGATACCGGTACGGGAGGTTATCCACTCATCATTGGTATCAACCATTTGAGATAGCTCATGATTAGTGAGTATATAATCTGGTGCATAACCATTAACAGCAGTAATAGCTGCGGTAATTTTACTCATAATGTATATTTTTTACTGAAAGGCCTCGGTTATTTTACTAACCAATTCGCTTTCAACCATATCTTTAGACAAAAGAACCATATTCTTTATAGCCTCGGGCGTTGAAATGCCGTGGCCAACAATAACCGGTGCATTAACGCCAAGTATTGGGCTGCCACCATATTGCTCATAATTAAACCTGTCAAAAAAATCATCCTTAAACCCCTTTTTAAGGGTGATGGCATAAAAAGATTCGGCAAGTTTTAATATAATATTACCTGTAAAACCATCGCATACAAAAACATCGGCCATATCGCCAAACAGGTCGCGCCCTTCAGCATTACCTATAAAGTTAAAAAGGCCGGTATCTTTCATCAAAGGATAAGTTGCCTGGCATAGCAGGTTTCCTTTTTCCTCTTCTTCGCCAATATTCATCAGCGCTACACGAGGATTATCAATATTATAAACGTTTTTAGCCATCAGGCTGCCTAATACACCAAACTGCACCAATACTTCGGGTTTGCAATCAGCATTGGCACCTACATCAAGCAAAATGCCTATACCGCCCTTTAACCTGGGTACAATTGTTGTAATAGCGGGCCGTAATATACCGGGGATAGTTTTAACACTAAACATGGCACCAACCAGCATCGCGCCGGTATTACCTGCCGAAGAAAAAGCCTGTATATGGCCCTCTTTCAAGAGTTTAAAACCTACACTTATACTTGAGTCTGGTTTTTGAACAACCGCTTTTGTAGGGTGTTCGCCCATGCCTATCACTTCGGTTGTATGTACAAACTCAAAATGATCCGGACTAAAATTATTTTCATGAAGGATGCATAAGGCGGCTTCTTTATCGCCAATAAGCACCAATGTATGACCCGATAAAACCTTATATGCTTCGATTGCCCCTAAAACAGTTGCTTTGGGGGCGTAATCACCGCCCATAATATCTAAGCCAATCTTCATGTTAGAAAATTAGTGTTAGGCTACCGCTTTTTCTATCAGTAATTTACCGTTGTAGTATACGTTACCATCAACAGTATAAGCTCTGTGCGGTAAATGCACTGCGCCGGTAACTTTGCAAGTAGTTAAAGTAGGAGCTTCGGCTTTGTAGTGGGTTCTACGCTTATCTCTTCTTGATTTGGATATTTTACGTTTTGGATGTGGCATAACTTCCTGTTATTTATTTAATTTTTTTGAGCACGTCCCACCGTGGGTCCGGATTCTCATCTTGTTCATTATTAGCCGATAGGTTATTCAACTTATCAAGCATCTCATTATCACAATACGGGGTGTTACCCTCGTCGTTACATACCGATATAAATGGCACTGCAACATTTATATATTCATAGATCAAACCCGCAAGCATTATTTCATGCTCATTTTTATGCAGGGTGATGATCTCATCATCTTCATCAATCTCCTCGTCGCTAAACTTTGCTATCTGTTGTTCGTGTATATCCAGCGGTTGCGGATATTGCGATAAACATTTATCACAGCTTGCATTAATTGTACCGGCAATATGAAAATTCAGGATAAGCATAGTTTCCTGTTTTTCCATTTCCACCTGACATTTCAGATCAGCCTTTTTAACCAACGAATATTCAAACTCGTCAAAAAATGCATCATTGATGTCAAAGTCAAAATGATGCTTCCCCAGCGGTAAACCGGTAAAAGGAATCGAATAATTTCTTAGCGATTTCAATGAGCAACAATTAGCCCGCAAATGTAAGGAAAAATACCAATACAGAAAAAGGTTTTTTTTAAATGGTTTAGACCCCGGAAAATGACGGTTATGCAGCAGGTATCATGGCGGCTATTACTCACCCGGTCTGCGCTTCGCTTGTCGACCCTCTCTTCGCCTTTGGCGGAAAGAGGGTTATTAAACTATCCCAACCCTCTTTCCCGCTTGCGGAAGAGAGGGTCGACAAGCGAAGCGATGTCGGGGTGAGTTATCGCATGCTTAAATCTTCAACTTAATATTTACCTTTTCTAACAACCCGGTTATCCAAACCATGGCAAATGCAAATAGTAAGCACTTAATTAGTCCGCCTGTTCCCTGGCTTATATAACCCGGAAATTCCAGGTTGGTCATTTCAAATAAAGGATAAAACAATCCCGGTACTATATAACAGGTAAATGCATTGGTACCGGCCGGCTTTATAATCTTAAACCACTTATATTTATGCTTAAAATCAACAATAAAAATAAATACGGCATATACCACCAGGCTTATAGCGGTACAAATTAATACCCATGATGGTGTATCACGCATTTTGGATATCCCCCCGCTAAAATAACGCACAATAAAGCCCAGGTTAAACAGGATAACAGCCATCAACAGCATACCTATCCATAGTAACTTTACCTCATTTCTTTCTTGCAATCGCATATATAACACCGCTACAAATACTCCTGCCATGGTGAATGATTGCATTGCTCCATTGCCAGACAACCACACGTATTCGCGCAGGGGATTTAAAAAATCAAGCATGCCGAAATGAAAATCGATATTAAAGAACATAAAAAATATCCACGCGACGGCTTGTATCCATAAGTAACCCTTAGAGTAATAATAAATCAGGGCACATACCAGGTATGACCACCCAATAAGCCCTAAAATTTCCCACCAGCTAAAGTGCAGCCAATCATGACCCGGCGCTTTACTTTTATAAAGCAACGATAGTACCATCAGCAAAACCAAGCCAAATCCTTGCAATAAATACCTTTTGAGCACGGGGGTTTCTTTGCTATAATCTAAAAAAATAAAGAAAAAACTAAATGTAAGCAGGCTTTCCCAAACAGGCCGGGGCAATAGGGCCGTGGCTTCATTGTAGCTATCAATATTTGAGAAAAAGAACCCCATAAATATGAGCGCGAACGACCGCGTAACTACGCGCCAGGGTATGCGGTAATCGCCCCGTTTAACGCGATTTTGAAAAGCGAATGGTATAGAAAGACCCACAATAAATAAAAAGGCAGGGAAAATTGTGTCGGCAAGCCCAAGCGCGTCCGCATTTATTTTAGCGTGCTGTATCCATGCGGGGGTGTTTGGCATTCCGTCAATATCATTTACAAATATCATCAAGAACATGGTAACCGCACGAAAAGCATCAATTGACCGAACCCGGCTCATCATATTATTCATAGAATTAATTAATATTTTTCAAGGTAAAATGTTTTAACCTAACAGAAATTATTACAAAACGCTATGTTAAAAAAAGGGGTATCGGCAAGAAGCTTACAGGAAATTGCCTGTGGGTATAAGGCGCAAACTATACTGGTAATACAACGTGCAAAAGCAAAGCTTTAGCGCCCCATGGCGGATTTAAAAATTATATTGTAACTCATAATTTACTTAGGCTATTGCTAAAAAACACCTCGCGGCAAAAAATTATTGTAGATTTACCTAACCATTTTATGAATTGATTATGAAAAAAATATTTCTATTAAGCTTTGTAGCATGTATTGCTATGTCATCTGTACTACAGGCACAGGACAAAACGCCTGATAACACATTAACTAAAAAAGAAAAAAAAGACGGCTGGAAATTGCTGTTTGATGGCAAGGACCTAAAAGGCTGGCACTCTTACCTGCGCGATACTGCAGCCGCAAACTGGATAGTAAAAGACGGTCAGATACAATATGACAGGGACCACGATAAAGCCGGAAATGATTTATTAACTAATGCCCCTTATGAGAATTATGAACTACAGTTACAATGGAGGATATCAAAAGGCGGAAACAGCGGTATAATTTTCGATATACAGGAGGATCCTAAATTTAATGCTACCTTTTTAACCGGTCCGGAAATGCAGGTTTTAGACAATAAGGATGCTGATGATAACAAAAAACAAAATCACCTGGCAGGTTGCTTATATGATATGATGGGCGATTCGACCATTTCAAAACCGGTGCCTGTTGGCGAATGGAACCAGGTAAAAATTATACAAAACAAGGGCCATCTTACTTTTTGGTTAAACGGAATAAAAACAGTTGAAACACAAATAGGCAGCCCTGAATGGGATGCTATGATTCAAAAAAGTAAATTCAAAAATAAGGAGTTTGGTAGTTTTGCTAAGGTAGCAGCCGGCAAAATAGCCTTACAAAAACACCCGGGAGCAAGCGGCTGGAAGAACATCAAAATACGTGAGATAAAGGATTAATTATAGCTTAACTACTATTTTAAAAGCCTCAATTAATGATCTCCATTAATTGAGGCTTTTTTGTTCCTTTATAATCACAATTAAATTATTCAGATTTGTACCCCATGAGCACAGCATCAAAAGGTAAGCTTTTAATTATAGATGATGAGGATAGATTAAGAAAACTGCTTGCCCGCATTTTACAGCTGGAAGATTACGAAGTACTGGAAGCCTCGACCGCCAAAGAGGGCCTGCGCCGTTTAGGGAATGAAGTGGTTGATGTAGTGATAAGCGATGTAAAACTGCCGGATATTAACGGCATAGAGCTTACCAAAACCATTAAAGCTACCCACCCAGCGGTTGAAATTATTGTGCTTACTGCCTACGGAACCATAAATGATGGCGTTACAGCAATTAAAAACGGAGCCTTTGATTATATAACCAAGGGCGATGATAATGAGAAAATTATTCCGCTGGTAAGCAAGGCCATGGATAAGGCCGTGTTACAGCGCCGTGTTTTGGAACTGGAAAGCAAGCTTAACTTAAAATTTGGTTTTGAACGTATTATAGGCACCTCTACCGGGATAACTACCGCTATTAAATTAGCACAGAGAGTAGCCGCAACCAATACTACTGTTTTGCTTTTGGGCGAAACCGGCACCGGTAAAGAAGTATTTGCCGAAGCTATTCACCAGGCAAGCCCACGCAGTACAAAGCCATTTGTTGCCATAAATTGCAGCGCCTTTAGTAAAGAATTATTAGAGAGTGAATTGTTTGGTCATAAAGCCGGCTCATTTACCGGGGCAACAAAAGATAAAAAGGGCCTGTTTGAAGAAGCCAATGGCGGTACAATTTTTTTAGATGAGATAGGCGAACTGGACCACGACCTGCAAGCCAAGTTACTACGCGTGCTGGAGTCGCAGCAATTTATTAAGATAGGCGATACCAAAACTACACAGGTAAGTGTGCGCATACTGGCAGCCACCAACCGCGATTTGCAGGATGAAGCCTCGAAAGGTAATTTCAGGTCTGATCTTTTTTATCGCTTATCCGTTTTCCAGATCACCCTGCCGCCAATACGCGAGCGTAAGAAAGACATAAGCCCGCTGGCTAAAAGCTTTATACATACATTTTCTCTAAAAGTTAATAAACAGATTACCGGTTTTACTGATGATTTTTTGCAAAGGCTTGAAGCCTATCGCTGGCCGGGCAACATCCGCGAATTAAAAAATGTTATTGAGCGCGCGGTAATATTATGCGATGGCAATGAGCTGGACGCATCCCTTTTACCTTATGAGTTTGAAGCACCTCCTGTTAAAACTGGTAATCCCGTCTCGGCATTCGATCTTTCATCGGTAGAAAGACTACACATCCAACGTGTGCTTAACCATACCCAGGGCAATCGCGCCGAAGCGGCCCGCTTATTAAATATAGGGATTGCTACTTTGTATCGTAAGTTGAAAGAATACGGGCTGGAGTAATTGTATTTGGTTTTTTTCATGCTATAGGCACAATCGTTACTCTAGAGAGTAAAATCACACCCCCCAGCTTCTTTCTAACACTCGCAATTTTAAAATGCGGATTTAAATCCACAAATCACATCAAGAGATCAGACAGTTAATACCTATTTTGATAAAACCCTATCAAAATGATAGTCCAATTTAACGCGTCCATCCCTATAAACACTTTTAATTTACTGTCTTCCAATTGATTGAAAACAATTGCCATTATTGGCACTAGCTTAGTATACAGTCCAACAAATCACAATACTATGGACGTTTTACAGACAATCATTTACGTACTGAGCTTCATCATTTTCTTCTGGCTCTTTTTTAAATCGGTTAATTACTTCGAAAAAATTTAATCACCATGATCGCACTATTCTTTGTGGCAGTAGCCGTATTTATTTACATGGTTTACGTACTGCTTAATCCCGAAAAATTTTAATCAACAAAAATCAACTCATTATGAATACGGAATATTCAGGTATCATTTTAATGTACGCGGCAAGTGTAGCCCTGGCCATACCGCTGGGTAAATACATTGCAAAAGTATTTAATGGCGAAAAAACCTGGCTTAACTTTATGGCACCGCTTGAAAGATTGATCTTCAAGCTAAGCGGCATCGATACCAATAAGGAAATGAACTGGAAACAGCACTTAAAAGCGCTGTTAACCATTAACTGTTTATGGTTGTTTTACACGTTTTTCTGTTTGCTGAAACAATCGCACTTACCCCTTAACCCGGACGGCAACCCCGACCAAACACCCGACCTGGCTTTTAATACGGCCATCAGTTTTATCACTAACACCAACCTGCAGGATTACTCGGGCGAAACCGGTGCCACCTATTATACCCAACTATTTGTGTTTACCTTTTTACACTTTGTGAGCGCCGCCACAGGCTTTGCAGCCATGATGGTAGTGTTTAGAGCGATGAAAGATAAGGTTACTGATAAACTGGGCAACTTCTGGGATTACTTTTTAAAATCAATTACCCGGGTATTGCTGCCAATAAGTATCGTTGTTGCTGTTATTTTAGCTTTTAATGGCACCCCAACCAGCTACAAAGGCAAAGATACTTTTATAAGCATGCAGGGTGATACCGTACACGTTTCGCGCGGACCGGCAGCAGCCATGATCGCTATTAAACAAGTGGGCACAAACGGCGGTGGCTGGTTTGGCGCCAACTCGGCACACCCGCTTGAAAACCCCAATTATTTGACCAATATCGTCGAGAACATCAGTATAATACTTCTTCCTATCGCGCTGGTATTTGCCTTAGGCTTTTATTTAAATAAAAAGAAATTAGCCTGGGTAATTTTCGGGGTGATGACAACGGGCTTTCTCATACTGGCATACACCTCTATTAATGCCGAAGTTGGCGGTAGCCCGGCAATGGCGCATTTAGGCGTTAGTCAGCCCGGCGGTGCAATGGAAGGAAAAGAGGTTCGTTTTGGTGCCGCGGCATCTGCCTTTTGGGGTGTGTGTACAACGGTAACCTCCAACGGATCTGTAAATGCCATGCATGATAGCATGATGCCTATGTCGGGCGTGGCGCAGATGTTTGATATGATGATAAACGCTTTTTACGGCGGTGTGGGGGTTGGTTATTTAAACTTTTACATCTTTATCATCATCGCGGTATTTATATCAGGCCTGATGGTTGGCCGTACGCCCGAGTTTATGGGGCGCAAAATAGAAGCGCGCGAAATGAAGATAGCTTCGCTTATTGCTTTGCTTCACCCGTTTTTAATTTTGGTAACTACGGCAATCGCATCCTATATACTGGTTCATTTTCCAACCATGAATTGGGCCGAAAAACCATCAGCATGGTTAAACAATCCCGGCTTTCACGGATTTTCAGAAATACTTTACCAGTTTACATCCAGTTCGGCAAACAACGGATCAGGATATGAGGGCTTGGGTGATAACAGCATTTTCTGGAATGTAAGCGCAGGTGTGGTTATGTTCCTGGGCAGGTTCCTACCAATTATTGGCCCGGTAGCTATTGCGGGCATACTGGCCAACAAAAAATTCGTGCCCGAGTCTGCAGGTACTCTAAAAACCGATACCGGCACCTTTGGTGTAATGATATTGGCAGTAATTATAATTGTTGCAGCCTTATCCTTCTTCCCGGCGCTAACCCTGGGCCCGATAGCCGAACACTTTTCACTTAAATAATCATTAAAAGAAAATGAACACAAATCA
Source organism: Mucilaginibacter sp. (assembly GCF_028287845.1). Lineage (GTDB taxonomy): Bacteria > Bacteroidota > Bacteroidia > Sphingobacteriales > Sphingobacteriaceae > Mucilaginibacter. The sequence goes on along the minus strand of NZ_JAQBOW010000077.1, from coordinate 6,797 downwards.
AAATACATTGTTCCAGGGTGATCAGGTGAGGGATGCTTTCAAGCAATCTTTCATCAAGTTAGATCCCCGCATATTGGTGCGCAACCCGGTGATGTTTACCGTGGAGATAGGCACTGTAGTTATGCTTATTGTAACCATCTTCTCTTTTTCAAACAGCGGCCAGGGCAGCTTTGGCTATAACTTTACTGTGTTTTTAGTTTTATTCCTCACCGTATTGTTCGCCAACTTTGCCGAGGCCATTGCCGAGGCACGTGGTAAAGCACAGGCCGAAAGTCTGCGCAAAACCCGCGAAGAAACTCCCGCACGTTTGCTGGTTAACGGCAACGAGCAAACCATCATGTCGTCCCTGTTAAAAAAGGGCGATGTGTTCATCTGCGAAACTGGTGATACCATCCCTACCGATGGCGAGATTATTGAAGGTATTGCTACTATTGATGAATCGGCCATTACAGGTGAGTCTGCTCCGGTAATCCGCGAATCAGGCGGCGATAAATCATCTGTTACGGGGGGTACCAAAGTTTTATCCGACAGGATAAAAGTAATGGTTACCACCCAGCCCGGCGAAAGCTTCCTGGATAAAATGATAGCGTTGGTTGAAGGTGCGTCTCGCCAGAAAACACCTAACGAGATTGCCTTAACCATATTGCTGGCCGGCTTTACGCTGATATTTGTTATTGTTTGTATCACCTTAAAACCGTTTGGCGATTATGCTAACACGCCTATCACCATAGCTGCATTTATCTCCTTATTTGTTTGTTTGATACCTACTACCATCGGCGGCCTTTTATCAGCCATTGGTATCGCGGGGATGGACAGGGCGCTGCGTGCCAACGTAATTACCAAATCTGGTAAAGCTGTTGAAACCGCGGGCGATCTTGATGTGTTGTTGTTAGATAAAACAGGCACCATCACTATTGGTAACCGTAAAGCAACTAACTTTTACCCTGCAAATAATGTTAATGAGGCCGAATTTATTAAAGCCTGCGTTTTAAGTTCATTGGCTGACGAAACCCCCGAAGGAAAATCAATTGTTGAATTGGCCGAACAGGATAAAAACATGCCTGCTGTAAAAGCACCTAAAGATTCTGTATTCATCAAATTCACTGCCGAAACCCGCTCAAGCGGTTTGGATACACCCGATGGCTTGCGTGTGCGTAAAGGCGCCTTTGATTCTATAAAAAACATAGCGCTTAAGGCTGGCAACGCATTCCCCGCCGAAACGGAAGAACGTGTTAAACTTATCGCATCAAACGGTGGTACGCCATTAGTGGTATCGCAAAATGAAAAGATACTGGGCGTTATTGAGCTACAGGATATTATCAAAACCGGCATATTTGAGCGCTTTGAGCGCCTGCGCAAAATGGGTGTAAAAACGGTGATGGTTACCGGCGATAACCCGCTAACCGCTAAATTTATTGCAGAGAAAGCCGGTGTGGATGACTTTATTGCCGAGGCCAAGCCAGAGGATAAAATGAACTACATTAAAGCCGAACAACAACAAGGCAAACTGGTAGCCATGATGGGCGACGGTACAAATGATGCCCCCGCCCTTGCACAGGCCGATGTTGGTGTAGCCATGAACAGTGGCACGCAAGCCGCCAAAGAAGCCGGCAACATGGTGGATTTGGATAATGACCCAACCAAGCTGATAGAGATTGTGGAGATAGGTAAACAATTGCTGATGACAAGGGGAACACTTACTACCTTCTCTATAGCCAATGATGTGGCCAAATACTTTGCCATTGTGCCGGCATTGTTCATGGTATCTATTCCGGCCTTAAAAGCGTTAAACATTATGGATCTGCATAGTCCGCAATCGGCCATATTATCTGCGGTGATATTTAACGCTATTATTATACCGTTGCTTATACCACTGGCCCTGCGCGGTGTTGAATACAAACCTATTGGTGCAAGCGCCTTATTGCGTCGTAACTTATTGATCTATGGTGCAGGCGGCGTTATTATACCGTTTATTGGTATAAAGCTGATTGACCTGGTTGTAGGCATTTTAATATAATTACCATTAATAATAAAGAACATGAAAACTTACTTATTGCCATCCATAAAAATAACAGTTATACTATTAGTATTACTGGCAGGCCTATACCCACTGGCTATATCAGCCATTGGGAAATTTACCCCGGGGCAAGGTGATGGTGAAACCATCACATACAAGGGCCGCGTGGTTGGCTATGCCAACATCGGCCAGAAATTCACTAAAGATGAGTACTTTAATTCACGTCCGTCAGCAGTTGATTATAACGCGGCCGGTTCGGCTGGCTCCAACAAGGGCCCGACAAACCCTGATTATTTAAAGGATGTAGAAAAACGTATTACCGAATTTATGAAGCACAACCCTGGTATAAAACGATCAGATATACCAGCCGAGCTGGTTACCGCATCAGGCAGTGGCCTTGATCCGGACCTTTCGCCCGCCGGAGCACAGGTACAAATTGCACGTATTGCGCATGTACGTGGTATTACCGCAGACCAGGTAAATAATATAATTACAGATAATACCGAAAAGCCCTTGTGGGGTATCTTTGGCCCGGCTAAAGTGAACGTTTTAAAATTAAACATAGCGCTGGATGAACTAAAGAAAAACTAATAAAGCGTTGCAGGGTGTTGCGCAACACTATCGTAATAAAGCACGACCTGCATTTAAGAAACCATGAACCGGTTAAATTAATTTGTTTGTTGATTAATTAGTTAGTGCCAAAGTTCGTGCAAAAAGGGGGTGTTTTCACACTCCCTTTTACAGGTTTTATAGAATTTTAAAAATGAACGAAGAAAATAAAGAACAATCTGTTGAGCATTTCCTGGAGCTGATAAAACGCTCGCGCAGGGGTAAGTTCAAAATCTACATTGGCATGAGTGCCGGCGTGGGTAAAACCTATCGTATGCTGCAAGAGGTACAATCTTTACTGCGTAATGGCATTGATGCTAAAATAGGCTATATAGAAACGCACCAGCGCAAAGAAACGGAGGCGCTGATGGAAGGCTTATCTATCATCCCCCGCCGCCACTTGTTTTACAAAGGTAAGGATATGGAAGAGATGGATCTAAATGCCATCCTTAATTTAAGGCCCGAAGTTGTTGTTGTTGATGAGCTGGCCCATACCAATATTGAGGGCAGTAAAAACGAAAAACGCTGGCAGGATGTGCTGGATATTTTAAATGCCGGTATAAATGTTATCAGCGCGGTAAATATCCAACATTTGGAAAGCCTGAATGAAGAGGTACAAAATATAACCGGAGCAGCTATTAATGAACGCATACCTGATAAGGTTTTACAACTGGCCGATGAGGTGGTAAACATAGATTTAACTGCCGACGAACTGATTGACCGGTTGAAAGAAGGCAAGATATATGATCAAAAGAAAATACCACTTGCTCTCAATAACTTTTTCCAGACCGACAGGATTTTGCAATTACGCGAACTGGCCCTACGTGAAGTGGCCCACCAGGTAGAGCGTAAAATATTTACAGAGATCCCCAAAAACATTAAACCCCGGGCCGAAGTTTTTTTAGCCTGCATTAGTACTAATGAACTGTCGGCTAAGAATATTATACGTAAAACCGCGCGCCTATCATCTTATTATCATAGCAAATGGTATTTGTTGTACGTACAAACCGCTAACGAAAGCAGCGATAAAATTAATTTAGCCGCACAGCGCCATTTAATAAACAATATGAAACTGGCCACTCAATTAGGCGGTGAGGTAATAAAAGTAAAAAGCGACCAGATAGCAAAAACCATTTGGCAAACTGCCGAAAAATACGAGGTAACTACCATTTGCATTGGCAAGCCTCATTTTAAATTTTACCAGCTGGTAATGAAAACAGCTTTATTTACGCAACTATTAAATAAAATGTCGAAGACCGACATTGACTTAATTATACTATCATGAGCATTAAAAATAAACTCCGCGCCGGTATTGGCTTTCTTTTCCTGATGGCATTGATAAGCTCCGGACTGGCTGATTATTATCTTACCCGCCTTTCAAATGCATCGAAAGGTATTCTTAAAGATAACTATCGCACACTAATCTATGTAAAAAACATTGGACAGGTGTTGGATGAACCCGGCAATAAAACCATTACCAAAGCCGGGCTCCAGGTAATTGAAAACAATATTGCTAAAGAAGAACACAATGTTACGGAGCGTGGTGAAGGAATATTAGCGGATTCGTTGCGCTCTAATTTTGAACACCTTAAGCTGGTATTAAATGATGCTAAAGTATCAGCACTTCTAAAAAGCAAAATGAAAAGTAACATGTATGGCATTTTACAGCTAAACATGAACGCCATTGAGCATAAGAATAATACTACTTCAGCCATGGCAGATAGCGGTATTATGCTTGTTTCATTAATAGGGTCGCTTTGCTTTCTTATTGCATTTAGCTTTGTAGTGAATTTTCCAAGTTACATTGCCAACCCGGTGCGTGAGCTGATACAGGGTATAAAAGAAATAGCCAATAAAAACTATGGTAAACGGCTGATGTTTACATCAAAAGATGAGTTTGGTGATGTAGCAAGCGCCTTTAACCAAATGGCAGCAAAGCTTAATGATTACGAAACAAGTAATCTGGCCAGTATCCTGTTTGAAAAGAAAAGGATAGAAACCATCATTAATTCTATGCATGATGCAATCATCGGGCTTGATGATAAGCTGTTTATCATATTCGCAAATAAAGTAGCTTGTGTTTTAATGGGCATGTCCGAAGATAAACTTACTGGTGAATATGCGCCCAATGTGGCTTTAGAAAACGATCTGCTGCGTAATATGCTGATAAGCGATTCGCAAAAAATGAAAATATATGCGGATAATCGTGAAAGCTATTTCACAAAAGAAACACTACAGGTTGTAAACGACGAACAGGTTATAGGAAAGGTTATTATTTTAAAAAACATAACCGATTTTGAACAACTTAATGATGCCAAAACTTCTTTTATAGCTACTATATCGCATGAGCTTAAAACGCCACTGTCATCCATTAAAATGAGTTTAAAGTTATTAGAGGATAACCGCGTGGGAGCTATAAATAATGAGCAAAAACAGTTATTAAAAAACATTGAGGATGATGCCCAGCGTTTATTGCAAATAACCGGCGAGCTACTGGATGTTGCACAGGTAGAAACCGGTAAAATAAACCTGAATTTTGGTAGCACGCATCCTACAAACATCGTTAACTATGCGGTCCAGGCTATTAAATCTTTAGCCGAGCAAAAACAGGTAACTATTAACATAAATTGCCCCGAAACATTACCCGATGTTATGGCCGATTTGGACAAAAGCACATGGGTGCTCATCAATCTTTTATCAAACGCGGTGAAATACAGCCCGGTAAAATCTGCAATTAACCTGGTTGTAAAAAAACAAGGCGCCAATACAATTGAGTTTTCGGTAAAAGATTTTGGGCAGGGAATTGACGCGCGTTATTTATCCCGGATTTTTGAAAGATATTTTAAAGTTCCCGGTGCAGACCATGACAAAACAGGCACCGGCCTTGGCCTGGCTATAGCTAAAGATTTTATTGAGGCCCAAGGCGGTACCATCGGTGTTGAAAGTGAAACGGGTGATGGCAGCCGTTTCTACTTCTCGCTTATCATTAATAATACTTAATAACATACTTCACTAAATCTAAATCAACAAACAAAAATTCAACAAACATGACACCCCATTTAAAAAAACTATCAGCAGCAGGCGTATTAATTACATTAGGTATTATTTTTGGCGACATTGGCACATCACCCTTATATGTATTTCAAACTTTATTAACAGAAGGCGGAAAAGTTAATGAAGCATTAGTATTAGGTTCCATATCCTGTATATTCTGGACACTCACCCTGCAAACCACCTTTAAATATATCTTCATCACCCTACAAGCCGATAATAAAGGCGAGGGCGGCATATTTTCTTTATATGCTTTGGTTAGGCGTTATGGTAAATGGCTGGCTATCCCGGCTATCATTGGAGCGGGTACATTGTTGGCCGATGGTATTATAACTCCGCCGATATCAGTAACCTCGGCTATAGAAGGGCTTAATAATGTGCCGGCGCTGGCAGCATCTTTTATACCCGGAAATCATCTTATTTTAGGTATTGTTATTGGCATTATGCTGCTATTGTTTTTCTTTCAGCAATTTGGCACAAAGGTAGTTGGCTCTGCCTTTGGCCCCGTTATGTTAATGTGGTTTTTAATGATAGGCGTATTAGGAGCATTGCAAATTATGCATGATCCGGGTATTTTTAAGGCTCTTAATCCTTATTATGGAGTAAAATTATTAACAGATCACCCTAAAGGTTTCTGGCTTTTGGGTGCGGTGTTTTTATGTACCACCGGTGCCGAGGCGCTATATTCAGACTTAGGTCATTGCGGCCGAAAAAACATTCAATGGAGCTGGTTATTTGTTAAAACCACACTGATATTAAACTATTTAGGGCAGGGAGCCTGGGTTTTAAAACAACCGGCCAATTTTAATTTTACCGGGCTCAATCCATTTTATCAAATTGTGCCTAATCCGCATTTGTTGATGATACCTTGTGTAGCCCTGGCCACACTGGCAACTATTATTGCAAGCCAGGCCTTAATAAGCGGTTCGTTCACTTTAATAAGTGAGGCGGTAAGTATGAATTTTTGGCCTAAGATTACCATTAAGTATCCATCAAACATTCGCGGACAGATATATATACCAAGTATTAACTGGATATTATGTTTTGGCTGTATAGCCGTGTCATTATATTTCCGCACATCAGAAGCCATGACTGCGGCTTATGGTTTTTCAATCACCAT
>NZ_JAQBOW010000140.1 GCF_028287845.1 Mucilaginibacter sp. | reverse complement strand
GCTGGAGGAAGAACTGATAGTTCGCCCAACATCTGAAACTATTATATGGAACACCTATAAAGGCTGGATACAATCATACCGCGATTTGCCTATTTTGGTTAACCAATGGGCCAACGTAATGCGTTGGGAAATGCGTACCCGTTTATTTTTACGCACCAGCGAATTTTTATGGCAGGAAGGCCATACCGCACACGCTACAGCCCAGGAAGCTATTGCAGAAACTGAACAAATGCTGGAGGTATATGCAGATTTTGCAGAAAACTGGCTGGCACTGCCCGTGGTAAAAGGACGTAAAACACCGAATGAACGTTTCGCAGGGGCATTGGATACCTATTGTATTGAAGCTTTAATGCAGGATGGTAAAGCCCTGCAAGCAGGAACATCTCACTTTTTAGGTCAGAATTTTGCTAAGGCATTTGATGTGAAATTCACCAACAAAGAAAATAAGCTTGATTATGTTTGGGCAACTTCATGGGGAGTATCTACCCGTTTAATAGGCGCGTTAATTATGGCCCACTCTGATGATGCCGGATTAGTACTGCCGCCAAAACTGGCGCCGATACAGGTTGTTGTTGTGCCCATTTATAAGCATGATGAAGAATTAGAGAACATATCTGCTTATGTAAGCACATTAACAAAAGCGCTTAAGGCAAAAGATATATCAGTTAAATTTGATAAACGCGATACCCATCGCCCCGGCGCTAAGTTTGCCGAATATGAGTTGAAAGGTGTACCTTTGCGCGTAGCTATTGGTAGTCGCGATATGCAAAACGGAACAGTTGAGCTGGCCCGCCGTGATACTAAAACAAAAGAAACCGTTAACCAGGAAGGTTTGGCAGAGCATATTGAAGCATTATTGGAAGAAATTCAAAATAATATCTATCAAAAAGCTGCAGCATTCCGTACCAATAATACAATTGAGGTTGATACTTACGAGGAGTTTAAACGCCTCCTTGACGAGAAACCGGGATTCCTATCAGCTCACTGGGATGGTACGCCCGAAACCGAACAAAAAATAAAAGATGAAACTAAGGCTACAATACGTTGTATACCTTTAGATAATAAACAGGAGGAAGGTAAGTGCATCCTTACGGGTAAGCCATCGAGTCAGAGGGTGTTATTTGCAAGAGCTTATTAGAGTTTAAGTCCATAGTCCATGGTCGATAGTCCATAGCCTATGAAGGTATATTTTTTACTATGGTCCATTGACTATCGACTATGGACCGTGCTGAAAGCACAACCATGAAATTCGCAACAAAAGCTATACATGCGGGTCAGGAGCCCGATCCATCAACAGGTGCAGTGATGACGCCGATATATCAAACATCTACCTACTGGCAAAAATCGCCAGGCGATCATCAGGGGTATGAGTATTCGCGTGGTACAAATCCTACCCGTAAGGCTTTAGAAAATTGTTTGGCAGCTTTAGAGAATGCCAAATTTGGACTGGCTTTTTCAAGCGGAATGGGTGCTACCGACGCGGTAATGAAATTATTACTGCCCGGTGATGAGGTTATTACAGGTAATGATCTGTACGGTGGCTCATACCGTATGTTTACTAAGATATTTGCTAATTATGGCGTTAAGTTCCATTTTCTGGATCTGTCAAACCCTGATATTATCCGGGAATATACCAATGCTAATACTAAACTGATCTGGATAGAAACGCCTACCAATCCAACCATGCAGATAGTTGATATTGCGGTTGTAGCTAAGATTGGCAAAGAAAAAGGTTTACTAACTGTTGTAGATAATACCTTCGCGTCACCATACCTGCAAAATCCAATTGACCTGGGTGCTGATATTGTGATGCACTCGGTAACTAAATACATCGGTGGCCACTCTGATGTGGTAATGGGTGCATTAATGATGAACGATGAGGATTTGTATAAACGCCTTTTCTTCATCTATAATGCCTGCGGTGCTACACCGGGGCCAATGGATAGCTTTTTGGTGCTGCGTGGCATTAAAACGCTGCATTTGCGTATGAAAGCCCATTGCGAGAATGGCAGAATAATAGCCGAGTTCCTGAAAACGCATCCCAAAGTAGATAAGATCTACTGGCCGGGCTTTACCGATCATCCTAACCATGAAATAGCCAAAAAGCAAATGCGCGATTTTGGAGGTATGATATCTATCACCCTAAAAGGTGCCGATCTGAAGGAAACATTCAGGGTTGCCTCATCATTTAAAGTATTCACTTTAGCCGAATCATTGGGCGGGGTAGAGTCGTTAATTAACCACCCGGTTACCATGACACACGCTTCTATACCCAAAGAGGCGAGGGAAGCAGTTGGTGTAGTGGATAACCTGTTACGTTTAAGCGTAGGGATAGAGGATGTGGACGATTTGCTGGATGATTTGAAGAGCGCGCTCGCATAAATTTGTCATCCTGAGCATAGCGAAGGATCTTCTAAACGCGACAAGTCAGGCGTACAAGATCCTTCGCTATGCTCAGGATGACAAGGACTTTTTGAGATCCCAAAAAACACAATGATCGAAAACCTTCGTGCCTTCCTCGACGCCAAAGTAACCCAATACAACCAACCCGGTTTTATTACTAATGACCCGATTTGCATCCCGCACCTGTTCACCAAAAAGCAAGATATCGAGATTATGGGTTTTTGGGCCGCAACGCTGGCTTGGGGACAACGCGTTACCATCATCAATAAATGTAAAGAACTGATTGCTTTAATGGATGGTGCGCCTTATGATTTTATTATTAATCATGAGGAAGTCGATCTAAAAAAGTTATTGCATTTTAAACACCGTACTTTTAATGATATTGATACGCTGTATTTTATCAGTTTCTTTAGATGGCACTATACAAATCATGAATCGCTGGAGGAGGCGTTTTTACCACCTAACCCCCTAAAGGGGGAACTATTAGTGGGTGTCGAGCCAATTGAGCAATACCTTAATCATTTTCGCTCGTATTTCTTTTCGTTGCCGGATTTTCCGCATCGCACCAAAAAACATGTATCCTCGCCCTCGCAAAAATCTACCTGTAAGCGGCTAAATATGTTTCTCCGCTGGATGGTGCGCAAGGATGATTGTGGTGTAGACTTTGGTATCTGGAACCGTATCAAACCATCAGAACTCATCATGCCCTGCGATCTGCATGTAGACAGGGTGGCCCGAAAGCTAAACCTCATTACCCGTAAACAAACCGACTGGCAAACGGCCGTAGAGCTTACCCAACGCCTGCGCGAGTTTGATCCTGTTGATCCGGTTAAGTATGATTTTGCGCTGTTTGGGTTGGGGATAGAGGAGCGTTGGGGGGCTAATGAAATTATTTCGATATTGTAAGCATATCCCGCGTGTCATTTCGACCAACGGGAGAAATCTATACATAGACAGGTGGCTACTTTGCATTGCATAGATTTCTCCCGTTGGTCGAAATGACACGATTGAATAAATTAATCATGCAAGACGACAAACACATAGCAGAATTTCTTTCTGGTAAATCCTCCCATACCTTAATGCTTTATCATCATTTTTTAAATGAGTTTAGTAAAATAGGTGATATTACAGTTGAACCTACCAAAACCATGATAGGCATATCTAACACACATAAGCGTATTGCCTGGGTAACGCAGTTAGGTAAAAATTTTATTCATGTGGTTTTTCCGTTCAAACAATCCTACGAGGATAATTTATGTTTCCAGAAAGTAGGGCAGGTGCCGGCGCAACAGCAGTTTAATCATCATTTAAGGGTGTTAAATGCTGAGGATATTAATGAGGAAGTGCTGGGGTTTATGCGGTTAGCGTATAGCGGGGAGAAGTAATTATAAGTCTCATCAAATTTCCTTCGATCTTTAAGCTATTCACGCTTGTTTCATCAAGACTTTTCTCCGCTATTTATAAGTAGCTTTTTTATAGATAATTAGGTGGTTATTAAGTTACGGTTTACTGACTTATAAGTTGTTACACAAATCTTGTTACACGGTTGATAAAATCCGCAAATTGCAATTAATTGATAATCAATAAATAAAATAAAAATCACAAATAAAAATACTGACTTAAAAGTTGTTACATTTTGTTACATCACTTTTTCATAATTGTCTCATAAGTAATACTTTAAGTGAAAATCTTGTTTCACTTGTTACATTTTGTTTCACTCTCGCGTGTAACAAGCAATAGCCATTATTGCTCTTCCTTAAAAAACACTTTGTAATAATTCATCGCTTTATCATCGTCAAAGCCTTTCTCTATTAGCTTGTTATCGCCATGTATATAAATATGAAAGTTCTTATCCAGCTTTAGCACACTTTTATAAACGCGTGCCTGCTTCTTTACGGCATTGTTTGATATCTCGAACGTATCGCCAATCTTGGTATCAAACTCGTCCTCATATTGGTTCTTAAAGGTTTTGAAAGATTCAATCGCTTTTGGGTTACTGATAACCTCGCCGGCAAATTCGTCCATATTAAAGGTTTCCTTCTCTTTAAAGTACTTCATGGAACGGTTAAGCAGGTCTATTTTATCAGCCTTGGTCATATCAAACCCCTCGTCAATTTTATTGGTGACAAAATTTTTGTAAATACCTAACGCGTTGCTGGTTTGGTTATAGCTGTCGTTGCGTATTTTAAGCTGTAAGAAGTCATCTTTCCAATAAACAGCAGTCTCTTGCCCGCGGCTATTGTTGTCAATTACAACCACTTTATAGCCGTTCTCTTTTTCAATATTAAATATCAGGCAGCCTTTATCCAGCTTATTAATGTTGATGGCGTTTTCTTCGTAATCAACAGCGAAGCCATCTTTTTCAGGGTAAACCTTTAAGTAAGTTTCTTTGTTTTCTGATTTGAAAATACCGATGGCGTCGAGCAAGTTACCTTCTATCTGCACATTTTTAAAATAGACCACATATAACTCGCCCGATTTTATTTTAGGGTGATTGGCAACTTTGTACAGGTACTTAGCTATCTGTTCAGACATTTCATGAAACTTCTCTTTGTCGTCGAATATCTGTGTGGCAAAGTGATGTATTTCATTAAGCGCCAGGTCGCCGCTGCTATGCATCAGGTGATAAACCTCTACCGATTTTTCGAACGGAGTTAAAAAATACTGCTTAAGCAAGCTGGAAATCAGCTCATCTTTTAAAACAAGCGGATGGTCAGACAGGGCATACATTTCGCTTTGCGACTGGTTACCAACGTGATGTACAGAAATTGTATCGAGCGAAGCTTCAAAAAAAGTTACCATAATTGAATCGCAATTTAGTTTTTTTACTTTATGGTTATAACTATTGTTGACTCTAATTTGCGACCTTTGCCCGCAATGACTAATACAGAAGAAACCATTGTTGCACTTGCCACCCCAACCGGGATAGGTGCCATTGGTGTTATACGCCTGTCGGGCCCGGATGCTATAACGATTGCCAATAGCGTATTTAAGAGTAAAGATCTGACCAAACAACCATCACACACTATCCATTTTGGTAATATAGTTGATGGTGATGCTATATTGGATGAAGTATTGGTTTCATTATTTGTGGCCCCAAAATCATATACCCGTGAAAACGTGGTAGAGATTTCCTGCCATGGATCTGCTTATATATTAGAATCTATTATAAAGCTGCTCATTAGACGTGGCGCAAGGTCTGCCAAGCCGGGCGAGTTTACCTTACGCGCCTTTATGAACGGCCAAATGGACCTTTCGCAAGCCGAAGCCGTTGCCGATCTGATCGCCTCCAACTCTAAAGCATCGCAACAAGTGGCCCTGCAACAATTGCGGGGCGGGTTTAGTGACCAGCTGCAAACTTTGCGGGATCAATTGGTGCAATTTGCATCGCTAATAGAGCTTGAACTTGATTTTGCTGAGGAGGATGTAGAATTTGCTAACCGCGACCAGCTAAAAAAACTGATCTATGAAATTGTGCGGGTAATTAGCGCGCTGATACAATCGTTTGAATTGGGAAATGCCATTAAACAAGGCGTAAACACCGTTATCGCCGGGAGGCCAAACGCGGGCAAGTCAACCCTGTTAAATGCCCTGTTAAACGAAGAGCGTGCAATAGTTAGCCATATTCCCGGAACAACACGCGATACTATAGAAGAGGTATTAAATATTAATGGCATAAACTTTAGGCTAATAGATACTGCCGGAATACGTGAGGCTACTGATGCTATTGAAAAAATAGGGGTAGAGCGCACCATGGAAAAGATAAATCAGTCGGCCCTGTTAGTTTATGTTTATGATGCGGTGCAAATTACTATCGACGAACTAAACAGCGACTTAGAAAGCTTGCAACGCCCCGGTGTTACTATGCTTGTTGTCGCAAATAAAGCCGATCTGCTTACATCCGAACAACTCACCGCTTTACCTCATTCACAAGCCATTATTATTTCGGCAAAGGAAAAAACGCATATAGATACCCTTAAATCAAAGATATATCACTCGGCCGTAAAAGACCAACTGGACGGCAACGAAACGCTGGTAACTAATATACGCCACCTGGAGGCCCTCCAAAAAACAGAAGAGGCCCTGGCAAGAGTATTAAACGGAATAGATACCGTTACTTCCGACTTCCTGTCAATGGATATCAAACAGGCGCTACATTATCTCGGCGAAATTACAGGCGCAGTTACTACGGATGATCTGCTGGAGAATATATTCAGCAAGTTTTGTATCGGAAAGTAATTGTTTGTTAATAACTTACAATAAATGCATTATGGTTTTTTTATAATCCCCTGAATGCTTTTTATTGCTGCTTATTTCTTTTTAAAACAAGATTTTGCCTTATATTTTCAGATACTTCAAAGAAAATATTTAATTTTTCTTCGCTAATTCCGCGCTCGGCCAGATCATTAATTTGCTGGATCTTTGTTTCAATATAAGGAATAGATACCAATGCATCAGGCGAAAGATAAACATAATGCTGCCGCCTGTCGGCGGGGTTCCTTTTTATAATAACCAGGTTTTTTTCTTCCAGGTAAAAAAGAACATTAACCATTCTTGATTTATCAATTTGCAATAATTCTGCCAATTGATTTTGCATAATTGGCTCTTTTTGTTTAGCCAGCACTAACAATACTTCGTAATGATTATTTACCTGGATAGATGAAAACTCACTGGTGAGTTTTTTGGTATATAGATGATCTATCTGTCGTAAATTTCTTGATATAAGTTGTACGTTTTTCATAGTTTGCTACACCATTTATTTGTTACTTTTTTGTTTGGTTATGATTAGCATGATCTTCGGCTATATCATATTCCAGCTCGGGGTCAATATTTTGTTCTTCTACTTTTTTGGCCTTTTCCATCAATTCTTCATGATGCGCTTGTAAATAAGCCAATTGTTTTTTTCCGTACGAAAATCGTGTAAACAATACAAATAGCACAGGCACAATAAATATAGATATGGTTGATGATGCCAGCATACCGCCTAATACGGTTATACCTATAGTATTTCTTGACTCGGCACCGGCACCGGTTGCTAAAACAAGCGGCAATACGCCCAGTATAAATGCCAGTGAGGTCATAATTATCGGTCGTAAACGCAAGCGCACAGCTTCAAGGGTAGATTTGATGAGCTCTTCGCCTCTGTCAACCCGTATTTTGGCAAACTCAACTATCAGGATTGCATTTTTTGCAGATAAGCCGATGAGCGTGATCAATCCAATTTGGGCATAAACATTATTGGTAATAGTTGGCGCGGTCATTAATGCTACTATAGCACCAAAAGCACTTATAGGCACCGCGAGCATTACCGAAAACGGAACCGACCAACTTTCATACAAAGCTGCCAGAAACAGGAACACAAATATGATAGAGAAAAGGAATATGTATATGGTTACAGATCCTGCTTTTATTTCCTCATAACTTAAGCCCGAAAACTCATAAGTATACCCCCTTGGCAATGTTTTAGCAGCTAATTCTTTTAATGACTCAATAGCCTGACCGCTGCTATAACCTTCTGGAATAGAGCCATCAACCTCAGCCGACCTGAAAATGTTAAAGTGTGTAATCAACGGGGCTGCTACAATAGGTTTATAGCTTATTACAGCACTTAACGGCAGCATTTGCCCTGCCGAATTATGAACATAATACTTATTCATGTTTGATATAAGCGCACGATAGGCAGTATCTGCCTGTATTACCACGTGATAGGTACGATTGTACAACGTAAAGTTATTTACAAACAAGCTGCCCATATAGGCCTGCATGGTCGAAAAAACGTCGGAAATATTAATGCCAAGTTTTTCGCATTTTTCGCGGTCAACATTAAGCTCATAGCTTGGCGTATGTGCCGAAAAATAGCTGTAAGCGGTTGAGGTTGCCGGGTCTTTTTTTGCAGCGGCAACAAATTTTTTAACCACTTTTTCAAAGGTGTATATGTCATCTGTCGAGCTGCCTTGTTCAAGCTGCATGGAAAAGCCTGCGGCCTGGCCTATCCCACGTATAGGTGGGGGTTGCACCACCACCACGTTGGCATTTTTTATGCCCGCCTTTGCAATTTTTTGTTTTAGTACATTCATCAGGCCGGGTATCCGGGTATCTGGCGTGGTACGGTCGTCCCATGGGGTGAGCATACAAAACATGGAGCCGTTATTCGAATTGGCCCCGCCGTTTAAAATATTAAACCCTGATAGAGCCGTATAATGCAATATCCCCGGCGTTGAAGCTACTATTTTCATCAACTTATTCATTAGGTTAACAGATTGAATGGTTGATGACGCTTCTGGTAATTGATAGGTTATGTATAAACGACCGCCATCTTCGGCCGGTACAAACCCCGATGGCTTGATTTGAAACAGAAAATAAGTACCTACGCAAATACAAAATAATAAAATAACAATATACCTGGCACCATTAATACTGTGACGCACACCGTGGGTATATTTTGTAGTTGTTTTATCAAAAACCTTGTTGAACCAATTAAAGAACTTGGCAAGCCAGTTTGATTTTGAGTTAACCTTAACTGATGGCCTTAACAGCAATGTACAAAGCGCCGGTGTTAATGATAAGGCAATAAAGGCCGAAAGCATAACCGATATAGCTATAGTAATGGCAAATTGCTGGTACAAGCGCCCCACAATACCCGGTATAAAGCCAACCGGCACAAATACTGATGCCAATATTAACGCAATAGCAATTACCGGTGCCGAAATTTCTTTCATGGCATGGTAGGTTGCCTCTTTGGGCGACATGCCTTTTTCGTCAATATAATGCTGTACGGCCTCGACCACAATAATTGCATCGTCAACTACAATACCTATGGCTAATACAAAGCCAAACATGGTAAGCGTGTTTATGGTAAATCCCAGCGGTATAAAAAAGCAAAAGGTTGCTAAAATAGATACCGGAATAGCTAATATGGGTATGATAGTTGAGCGCCAGTTTTGCAGGAACAAAAACACAACAATAGCAACCAATGCAAGCGCCTTAAGTAAAGTACCTATAACCTCCTGCATGGATACTTTGATGATGGTTATTGATTCAAAGGGAACCACATAATCAACATCGTTAGGGAATGTTTTTTTTAATTTAGCTAAAGCAGCGTATACGTTTTTAGCGGTTTGTAACGCATTACTTCCCGGCGATTGAAAGATTTGTAAGGTTGATGCCCTGTTACCATCAATAAACGAGTTGCTTGAAAAGGTGAACTTACCTAACTCAACCCTTGCCACATCCTTTAAATGGATGAGCTGGCTGGTTCCGGGCACGGCCTTAATTACAATGTTCTCATAATCTTTAGCTTTGTTCAACATCCCGTTAACCAGGATACCTGTTTCGTAAGTTTGGTTTGTATACTGGGGTGGTGCACCAACCGAACCTGCGGCAACATATACGTTTTGGGCATTCAGCGCAGCGGTAACATCTGCAGGTGTTAAACCGTATGATGCCATTTTATCCGGGTTCATCCATATACGCATACTAAAGTTATCGGTACGCGCCGATACATCACCTACGCCCGGCACTCGCAATATGGCATCTTCAATAAATGTATTGGTGTAGTTATCTAAAAAGGTAATATTATGCGTGTGTTTTGGCGAATAAATACCTATCAGCATCAATTGATCCGGGTTACTGGCGCGTACAGTTAACCCCAGCTTACTTACAACAGCTGGCAATGATGGCCCGGCTATACCCACCCTATTTTGAACATTCAGCGCGGCGATATGTACGTTGGTGCCAATTTTAAAAGTCACTCTAATACCCATACCGCCGCTATTGGTGTTGGTACTGGTCATGTACTCCATGCCGGGGGTACCGTTTATTTGTTCTTCAATAGGGGTTGCAACGGTTTGCTCAACCGTTTGCGCATCGGCGCCGGTGTATGATCCGTTAACCGATACGCTTGGCGGTGATATATTTGGATACTGATCAACAGCCAGATTAAACAGGCACACTATGCCCGAAATAGACAATACTATAGATATAACGATCGCGGTAACCGGCCTCTTAATAAATGTATTTGCAATCATTTTTAGTTAGCTTTTACTTAGTTCGCGTGATTTTTGAATTTCGTACTCCAGTTCAGGATCGATATTTTGTGCTTCAACTTTTTGTGCCTTAGTTCTTAAGTGTTCGCGATGAGCCTGTAAATACTCCAGCTTTTCTTTACCGTAAGAGAACCGGGTTATCACCACAAAAAGTACCGGAACGATAAATATGGCCAATGTTGACGCAGCAAGCATACCGCCAAGTACGGTAAAGCCAATGGTTCTGCGGGCAACTGCGCCTGCACCAGTAGCCAACACTAATGGTAAAACACCTAAAATAAATGCCAGCGAGGTCATGATAATCGGCCGCAAACGCAGGCTTACCGCTTCGAGGGTTGATTTGATGAGCTCTTCGCCCAAATCTACCCGCACTTTGGCATACTCAACAATCAAGATGGCGTTTTTAGCCGCGAGGCCTATAAGCGTTATTAACCCTATCTGCGCGTATACGTTATTGGTTAAGTTTGGTACCAATATCAGCGCTAAGATAGCACCCAAAGCACCAACAGGCACCGCAAGCAATACCGAAAAAGGCACCGACCAACTCTCATACAACGCCGCCAAAAACAGGAACACAAAGGTGATAGAGAAGATGAATATATAAATAGTGGTAGACCCCGCTTTTATCTCTTCATAACTTAATCCCGAAAATTCAAAATCATAGCCCTCTGGTAATGTTTTTTTAGCAAGCTCCTGCATAGCATCTATCGCCTCGCCGCTGCTATACCCCTGGGCCGATGAGCCATCAACTTCGGCCGTACGGAAAATATTGTAATGCGATATTAAAGGCGGTGCATCAACAGGTTTATAAGTTATAACCGTACCCAAAGGCACCATGCCCCCTGCCTGGTTACGAACGTAATATTTATCCATGTTTGACACCACTTTACGGAACGCGGTATCGGCTTGTACCACCACGTGGAAAGTGCGGTTATAGGTAGTAAAGTCATTAATATAAAGACTGCCCATATAAGCTTGTATTGTGGTAAAAACATCAGCTATGTTTACGCCAAGCTTTTCGCATTTCTCCCTATCAACCGTTAAACTATAGTTTGGCGTGTGCGAGGTATAAAAACTAAATGCCTTACTTATTTTGGGGTCCTTATTTGCCGCGGCAACAAAGTTGTTTACTACTTTTTCAAATGCTTGTAAATTATCGGTAGTGCTGCGCTGTTCTATCTGCATGCTAAAACCCACCGTTGTACCTATACCCGGCAAAGGGGAAGGTTGTATAACCTCAACATTGGCATCTTTAATACCTGCATCAATTATGCGTTTTTGTAAAACGCCAATAATACCCGGAACCTGCTCACTTGATTTATTACGGTCATCCCATGGAGCCAACTGGCAATAAATGGTACCATTATTGGAGTTACTGGCATTGGTTACAACGTTTAAACCTGATAAAGCTGCATAATGTGCAACACCCGGTGTTGAACCAATAACTTTCATGAGTTGCGACATAACTTGAACCGACCGTGCGGTAGAAGATGCCGGTGGCAACTGGAAAGTAACATATAAGTTTCCATCATCCTCTGAAGGGATAAAGCCTGATGCTTTTTGCTGGAATAAAAAGTATGCCGCCGCGCAAATACAAACCAACATAATAATAACCAGCCGCGATGCTTTTATACTTTTTCTTACCCCCTCGGTATAACGGGCAGTTACGCGTTCAAACCAGGTATTAAACATAAAAAAGAACTTATTTATGCCTTTTGCTTCTTTATTAATATGGGATGGTTTTAATAATAGCGTACATAAAGCCGGTGTTAACGATAACGCGATAAATGCCGATATCATTACCGAGATAGCGATTGTTATAGCGAATTGTTGATATAAACGCCCCACAATGCCCGGTATAAAGCCTACCGGAACAAATACCGCCGCCAAAATAAGCGCAATAGCTATTACCGGCGCAGAAATATCTTTCATGGCTGTGTAGGTTGCCTCTTTGGGCGACATGCCTTCATTGTCAATATAATGCTGCACCGCCTCAACCACAATAATGGCATCATCAACCACAATACCTATGGCCAATACAAAACCAAACATGGTTAAGGTATTTATGGTAAACCCTAATGGGATAAAAAAGCAGAATGTACCGAAAATAGATACCGGTATAGCCAACACAGGTATTAAAGTTGAACGCCAGTTTTGTAAGAATATAAATACTACAATGGCAACTAACCCTAATGTTTTTAACAGCGTGCCTACTACATCCTGCATAGAAACTTTAACCACGGTAACAGATTCAAACGGAACCCGGTATTCTACATCAGAAGGAAAGGTTTGCTTTAACTTAGCCAGCGCAGCATATACGCCATTAGCCGTTTCGAGCGCATTACTGCCAGGCGCCTGGTAAATTTGCAGGTATGAGGCTTTATGCCCGTCAACAAACGAGTTGCTGGAGAAAGTAAACTTACCCAACTCAACCCGGGCAACATCTTTAAGGTAAACCAGTTGGCCTGTGCCGGGTATAGTTTTTACAATAACTTTTTCAAATTCAGATACCTTATTCAAGCGGCCATTTACCAAAATACCTAACTCATAAGTTTGGTTTGATGCCTGTGGCGGCACACCTGCTGTACCGGCTGCTACCTGCACGTTTTGTGCGTTAAGGGCATTAATTACATCGGTAGGTGTTAAACTGTAGGCGGCCATTTTATCCGGGTTCATCCAGATACGCATACTAAAATCGTCTGTAAACCTGCTTATACTGCCCACACCCGGCACACGCAATAAAGCATCCTGTATAAATATGTTGGTGTAGTTGTCTAAAAATGTAACATTGTGTGTTCCTTTTGGCGCGTAAATAGCCACCATCATTAACATACTTGGATTAACCGCACGTACAGTAAGGCCCAGGCGGCTTACTACGGCCGGCAATAAAGGCGTGGCAATACTCACCCTGTTTTGTACATCAAGCGCGGCAACGTCAATATCTGTACCCGGTTTAAAGGTTACATTCATGGTCATTTGCCCGTTATTGGTACTATTACTTTGCATGTATTCCATGCCGGGAGTACCATTTACTTGCTCCTCTATAGGTGTTGCAACTGTTTGCTCAACTGTTTGGGCATCGGCACCGGTAAACTGGCCGTTTACCTGTACAATAGGCGGCGTTATATCCGGGTATTGATCTATAGGCAGCAATAGTATTGATACTGTGCCGGTTATTATCAACACAATAGATATTACTATAGCTGTTACAGGTCTTTTTATAAAGGTATTAGCAATCATATAATCTCTTCGTCTAAAGTTTTAGAAGTATGTGTTTTATAGTGATATCTATTAGCGTCCACCTTTTCCGCCTGCACTTGGGCCCACTTTATTTGCAGTAGTAACACGCGATCCGTCATGAAGCAACTGTACTCCGTCAACAATAAGCTTCTCACCACTTTCTATTCCACTTTTAATGATCATGTTAGCACCAATGGTTTGACCAACCTGCACCTTTTTTTGCACGGCAATTAGTTTTTTGATCTTATTTTTAACCGAATCGGCGCCAGCTTTTGGGTTGTTTACCAGGGTATCTTCGGCGGTGTAAACAAAATATTCACCCATTTGCTCAATAACAGCTTTGCCCGGTACCACCAGCTGCGGCTCGGTTTCTTGATTATGCACGCGCACGACGCCACTCATACCAGCCCGTAAAATTCCTTTTGGGTTAGGGAAAGCAAGACGAATAGTGATGGTTCCGGTTTGCGAATTAACAGCACGGTCAATAACCGCTATTTTTCCGGTAGCCGGATAAATTGAATTATCTGATAATAAAATAGTGAAAAGAGAATCGGTTAGATGTTTACCTTGTTGCAGTAACTCAAAACGAGGTAGCTGCTTTTCGTTTATCACAAAATCAACTGCCATCGGATCATCCGTAGATATGGTATTTAAAACCGTTGAGCCGCTTGTTACCACATTGCCAAGTTTTACCTGGCTAAAACCAATAGTACCATCAAACGGGGCATAAATTACGGCATATTCCAAATTAGTTTTAGCTGTTTTAACCGCCTGATCTGCAGATTTAACCTGGCTGTTGGCATTTTCTAAAGTAATTACAGCATGATCATAAAGCTGCTTGGCTACGGCATTATACTTATTTAAATACTCATAACGGTCTGCATCCTGCTGCGCCTGTGTAAGTGTACCTTCGGTAACTTTCCGGTTTGCAACCGCGGCATCGTAGGCATCCTGGTAAATGCGCTTATCAATTTCATAAAGCTTCTGGCCTTTTTTCACATGGCTGCCTTCAATAAAATATATACCTGTAACGGCACCCTGAACCTGGGGCAACAAATTAACCTGGCTTAACGCGGCTGTAGTTGATGGGTATTGGTCATAATACAACACGTGCTTTGCAGTAACCTTAAACAAGTTAACAGGTACTTCAGTATTTACTGGTGGCTGCTTTTTTTTACATGCTGCCAAAATAAGTACACTTATAAAAATGGCATTTAATAATACTCTCTTCATTGAGGTTGTTTTTATATATTAGTAAGTGATATCTCCAAATGCCTTTTGCAGATCAATTTTACTTGACAGCAATTGGAACAATGAGTTTGTATAGTTTATTTCTGATGTAATTAGGTTCGACTCGGCAGTAATTACGTTTAGGTAAGCAACAATACCTTGTTTGTATTGCAGGTTAACCACAAAATATACGCGCCTGGCCATAGCCACATTTTTTTGTTGTACATAAAAACTGTACAGGTTGCTTTTATAATTAGCTAAACCCGTTGTATATTCGTTATACACCTGCAGTTTAAGATCGGCTTCATCCAATTTAATTACCTGCTCCTGCAGTTGAGATTTGCGCACACTGTGCACACGCGCAAACCCTGTAAAAATTGGGATACTAAGCGATATGCCTACTATCGAACTTGGATATGAAGATGACAAGATGCCGGGAAGATTATTATTGGCAAACTGTAGGTCATAATTAAAGAACCCTGATATGGTTGGCATAAAAGCATACTTATAATAATTAGTAAGCTCAAGCTGCAATTTTTGTCGGGTTTGAATTTGCTGATACTCTATACGTTTTTGATATTGTAGTTCTTCGGCTGTATCAATACGTATGCTATTCATCATCTGCGTGGTATCAATGCGTACGTTAAATTGCTTTTCGGGTTCATAACCCATTAGTTGTTTTAAGGCAGCATATTCAGGTACAATATTTTCATTGGCCTGTTTCAACTGTGTTTTAGAGTTATTAAGTGTAATAGTGGCCTGCAGATAATCTGTTTCATCAACTATACCGCCTTTATATTGGTGGTAAGTGTCGCGCACGTTTCGGCCTAACCGGGCTGTATCTTCTTTTAAAACACTTATTTGCTGTAACGTAAGCAAAACATTATAAAAGGCCTTACTTACCGCGGCAACTACATATATTTTAGTGCTGTCTGTAACTTGCTGGGCTTGCTTAACCAATAAAGGCGAAGTTTTAGATGTATACAATAACTGCGGGCTTACTATTGCTTGCGAAACTGATAACTCAGGCACAAATGTATTTGAATAACTACTGCGTGTAGTTCCGCTAGTACTACCCGTGCCGACTGTACTGGTAGATATATTATTGTTTGATTGCTGTATATAGTGGATCAAACTACCATTGGCGTTAACCTGCGGTAACCAGGCAGCTAAATTAACCGAATTAGTTTCGCGGGTGATATCAGTATTGAGAAATGATTTATTTAAGCCCGGCTGATGGATCATTGCATAATCAATACATTGTCTTAGCGACAAAAACACCCCTCCATTTTTACCCGTATCTGTTACGTTAGGTATTATCGGGAAACCAACTTTAGTGGTATCCGGAATATCATCGGGAACAGGGAATTTTGATTTACGGTTTTGCGCGTAAGCAGTTAACGATAAACTAAAAGTTACTGTTATCAATAAAAAGAAACGTATTCTCTTCATATTAAAATGTATCTTCTTCATTTGCAAACAGTGGATTTATTTATAGGATATTTCATAAGGGTAACTAAAGCAATAGCCAGCATTACCTTAGCTATTGCGCATTCGTTAAGAATTAGTGTGATAATTATTGAAAAACCCGTACAAGAAAATGCGGGTATAGTTGAAGCTAAAATTTCCGGTAACAGAAAATTAAGCTCACTATTTTAAGAAAAAATGGGATGTCAGATTCGGAGTGTGCGCAGGCTTAAATAATTATTAAACTGCGGAATATGGTATACCGTTAAATAAATATTGCTCTTTTTTGTAAGATAAAAAAGGGCAAGGCTACTTAAAACAAATATAAAAAGAATAACATTAGCAGCAGTGGGAGGTACTAAAAACTTTTGTTTGTTTGTAATGGTTGACCGCGAACCACGCTGCAATAAATTGCTTGTATTACTTGTGCTATTTCCCTTGCTAATAAATTCAGTATGTGCTAACACTTTTGAGTTAACCGTATGATTAATAGGTGGCAGCATAAGAATATACATCACAACAAAAAACATATATATCATGAAGAATGATATAGCTATGCATTTATGAAGAATGTGACTACGTATTCTCAAAACAATTTTAATTTTTTGCTAAGATACGGGCTTGTGGGTAAAATGTTTTGTAAATATTTAGATACAGGTCAAACCATTAAATAATCCATCTTGAATATTAATATCCGCGTATATTCAATGGCTTTGTAAAAACGTGTCACATTAAAAACAATATATAATTGCTCTTTTTGTATCGTAGAAAGTAACTTAACAAGTTAACCAAACATTAACACTATTAGCAACTTAATGCTTGGAGTATTTTATTTAATTTTGCAGTATGAATTTTATTATTGAATCTACTGTTAAAGCCATAAAAGAATTATATCATGCAGATATTGCACCTTCCGATATAAGTCTGCAGGAAACACGCAAGGAATTTGAGGGCCAGGTTACTATAGTTACTTTTCCGTTCACTAAGTTTTCACGTAAATCGCCGGAGCAAACAGGGGCAGAGATAGGAGAATATTTAAAAAATTCATTAAAAGAAATTTCGGCCTTTAACGTAATAAAAGGGTTTTTAAATATTTCTATTTGCAGTGCTTACTGGATAGATCAATTATACACAGAAATTTTAAAGGACGATTTTGCTGTTTTAAAACCAAATGGCAAAAGGGTGATGGTTGAATACTCATCACCCAACACCAATAAGCCGTTGCACCTGGGGCATGTGCGTAACAACCTGTTAGGTTATTCTGTTGCTCAAATTCTTGAAGCTGCAGGTTATGAAGTAATTAAAACCAATTTGGTAAATGACCGTGGCATACATATCTGTAAATCTATGCTGGCCTGGCAACTGTATGGTAATGGCGAAACGCCGCAATCAACAGGCGAAAAAGGCGACCATTTAGTAGGCAAGTATTATGTAATATTTGATAAGGAATACAAAAAAGAGATAGAATTCTTAAAATCCGAAGGCCAAACAGAAGAGGAAGCAAAGAAAAATGCCCCGCTTATAAAACAGGCTCAGGAATTGCTGCTTAAATGGGAGGCCGGCGACGAGAAAGTTATCGACTTGTGGAAAACCATGAATACCTGGGTATATGATGGTTTTGGAAAAACATATAAAGCCCTGGGGGTGGAGTTCGATAAATTCTATTATGAATCTAACACTTATTTATTAGGCAAGGATATTATTGATGAAGGTTTGCAAAGCGGGGTGTTCTTTAAAAAGGAAGATGGTTCTGTGTGGATCGATCTAACCGAGGATGGCCTTGACCAGAAGCTGGTTTTACGCGCCGATGGTACTTCAGTTTACATGACCCAGGATATGGGTACCGCCAAGCTAAAATATGATGATTTCCAAATGGATGAATCTATTTATGTAGTAGGAAATGAACAGGATTACCACTTTAAAGTGTTGTTCCTGATATTGCAAAAACTGGGTAAAACCTGGGCAAAGGGATTATTCCATTTATCATATGGCATGGTTGATCTGCCATCGGGGAAAATGAAATCGCGTGAAGGAACAGTTGTTGATGCTGATGACCTGATTGCTGAAATGAAAACCACTGCCAAAGCGCAAACTGAAGCTTTAGGCAAGATAAATGATTTTGGTGAGGAAGAGAAAGAACAACTATACCACACTATTGGCATGGGCGCTTTAAAATATTTCCTATTAAAAGTTGACCCCAAAAAAAGATTGTTATTTGACCCCAATGAATCAGTAGATTTCCAGGGACACACAGGTCCGTTTATACAATATACCCATGCCCGTATTAAGTCGGTTTTAAACAGGGCAACTATAACAGGTATGGAAACAGATCCAACAGAATTAGCTCCGGAAGAACGTGACCTGATAGTAACACTAACACAGTTTCCTGATATAATTACACAGGCAGCAATTGCCTATAATCCCGGCACCGTAGCTAATTATGTGTACGAGTTGGCTAAAACTTACAATAAGTTTTATCATGAGCATTCTATACTACAGGCTGAAGATGAACTGGTAAAGCAATTCAGGCTGGAGCTCTCTGTTGCATCAGCCAAAGTTATCAGTAAGGCCATGAATTTGTTGGGTATTGATGTGCCCGAGCGGATGTAAATCTTAAGAAGAAAAAATAATTGTCAAAGCTGCTCTATAGGTAGCTTTTTTTGTTTACTAAAAACATTATTTAAAAGCCGGAGGTTTTAGAAGTAGATAATCAACAACAAAATGGAAACTAAAACTCCCCAAAAGCAAAACAAACAGCCGGGCATTGAAGCTAAGATGAATCCGCGTCCCGAATACATAAAAGCGATTTATAAAGCTGCCGGTAAGCTTACAGGTAAAACCGCGCTTATAACCGGCGGAGATAGTGGCATTGGTCGTGCGGTTAGCGTGCATTATGCTAAAGAAGGTGCAGATATTGCAATTGTTTATTTAGATGAAGATGTGGATGCAATAGAAACCAGGGATATAGTTCGATCCTTTGGTCGTAAATGCCTGCTGATTAAAGGTGATATTAAAAAGAGTTCGTTTTGCAAAAAAGCTGTCGAGCAAGTAGTTAAAGAATTTGGTAAATTGAATATATTGGTAAATAATGCCGGTATCCAGGTGCCCGAGAAAGACCTGAAAGCCATAGATGAAAAACAACTGGAAGATACCTTTAAGACAAATATTTTCGCTTACTTCCATTTTGCAAAAGCGGCATTGGCACATATGCAGGAAGGAGACACCATTATTAATACTACATCTGTTACCGCTTATCGTTCATCGCCGGGCCTGATAGATTATTCTTCTACCAAAGGCGCTATTACTTCATTTACACGTTCATTGGCAACCAATCTTACCGAAAAAAAAATACGTGTAAACGCAGTTGCTCCGGGCCCGGTTTGGACACCATTGATCATATCAACCTTTGATAAAGAGAAAATTAAAAAGTTTGGATCAGAAACCGCCATGAAGCGTGCAGGTCAACCATCAGAACTTGCACCGGCCTATGTGTTCCTGGCATCTGACGATGCATCATTTATAACAGGGCAGGTAATTCATGTTAATGGTGGTGAAGTGGTAAATGGTTGATGATATGAGTTTTTAAAAGAACAATTAATATCCCATATTTCCAATTTACTTAATTTTATTACATCATCCTGTTTTTACAAAGATTGATGTGATATTTTTTTCACTATGTTTGCTTACCAATTTCTTTATTATGTTTAATAAAAAACACACCCTTTTACTTGCAGCGTTATTTGCCGGCAATTTCTTTATTGCTAATGCTCAAAATAATCCCAAACATGAAGATACCGAGGTGTATGAACCCGTTCCGAATGTAGTAACACCCGGTAAAACTAACAGCGATGCACCGTCAGACGCTATTATATTATTTGATGGTAAAAATTTAGATCAATGGACATCGACAGAGCAAAGAGGCACGCCCG
>NZ_JAQBOW010000040.1 GCF_028287845.1 Mucilaginibacter sp. | reverse complement strand
TAGAAGTTACAGCACATGCATTTACAGCTACTGCGCAAAAAGCTATTGAAGCAGCCGGTGGCACTATAGTTAAGCTATAAATTTCAATGAAGAAATTATTCACCACATTATCCAATATCTGGAAAATCGAAGATCTAAGAGTGCGTATTACTAACACACTCTTATTTCTTTTAATATATCGTGTAGGTTCTTTTATCCGTTTACCCGGAGTTAGTGATGCGGTAGCATCCAACAAAAAGGCCGAAGGATTGGTAGGATTGTTAAACATGTTTGCAGGAGGTTCGTTTTCACGGGTCTCTATTTTTGCATTAGGTGTTATGCCGTATATCTCTGCATCAATTGTGATGCAGCTATTAGGTATAGCAGTACCTTATTTTGCTAAAATGCAAAAAGAGGGTGAAAGCGGACGTAACAAGATTAACCAGTGGACACGTTATCTAACCATCATTATCACGGCTTTACAGGCAGCAGCATACTTACGTTCGCAAGTAACGGCTGATGAGATGTTGATAGCTAATCCGTTATTTACTATAATGAATACCTTTGTATTAACATCGGGTACATTATTTGTAATGTGGTTGGGTGAAAAAATTACAGACAAAGGTATAGGTAACGGTATCTCCCTGATTATCATGGTGGGTATTATTGCACAATTACCAGGGGCATTTATAGCAGAGTTTCAAAACCGTACAACCGGTAGCGGCGGCTTAATTACATTTATTGTTGAGCTTGTAGCTTTACTGGGTGTGGTTATGTTTACGATACTAATTGTACAGGGTACCCGAAAAATAGCCGTACAGTATGCCAAGCGTATTGTAGGTAACAAACAATATGGCGGTGTACGTCAGTACATCCCGTTAAAGGTAAATGCTGCGGGTGTTATGCCAATTATATTTGCGCAGGCCCTAATGTTTATACCGGCAACTGTAGCATCGTTTTTTCCTACAGCTGCGTCAAACAGTATATTGATAGCCTTAACAAACTATAACTCATGGTTGCATAACATTCTGTTTGCTTTATTAATCATAGTATTTACGTATTTCTATACAGCTATTACGGTTAATCCAAAGCAAATGTCTGATGACATGAAAAAGAATGGTGGTTTTATCCCGGGTATTAAACCAGGCGATCCAACAACCAGCTTTATTGATGATGTGATATCAAAGATAACCTTACCCGGATCTATTTTCTTAGCCATTATTGCCATTATACCGGCACTGGCAAACCTGGTAGGTGTTAATACATTATTTGCAAGGTTTTTTGGAGGTACATCATTGATCATCCTTGTGGGTGTTGTTTTGGATACATTACAGCAGATAGAAAGTCACCTGTTAATGCGCCATTATGATGGCTTAATGAAAACAGGCAGGATAACTGGTCGTACATCAATACCGGCTGCTGCAGGAACAACTCCGACAGCAATTTAATAACCAATGTCAAAAATTCATTATAAGTCTGTCGAAGAGATAGAACTAATAAGAGAAAGTTCTTTACTTGTTGGCAAAACGCTTGGTGAAATAGCGAAAGTTATTAAACCGGGTATGCAGACTATTGAATTAGATAAACTTGCAGAAACTTTTATCCGCGACAATGGTGGCGTTCCTGCTTTTTTAAACTATAGCGGATTTCCCTATTCGCTTTGCATCTCTTTAAATGACCAGGTGGTACACGGTTTTCCGGGTAAGCATGTGTTAACAGATGGGGATGTAGTATCAGTTGATTGCGGTGCGGTACTGAATAAGTACTACGGCGATTCGGCTTTTACCTTTGCTATTGGCGAGGTAAGCGAACAAGTACAAAAACTAATGCGTGTAACTCGCGAATGCCTTGACCTTGGTGTTGAGAAAGCAGTAGTAGGCAACCGTATTGGAGATATAGGTTATGCTGTACAAGAGCATGCAGAGAAGAATGGATTTGGCGTAGTTAAAGAATTGGTAGGCCATGGTGTTGGATTGAGGTTGCACGAAAAACCCGAAGTGCCAAACTATGGTAAACGTGGATCAGGCATAAAGTTAGAAGAGGGAATGGTGATTGCCATTGAGCCTATGATAAACGGCGGCCGTGCAGGAGTGAAGTTTTGGGATGATGGCTGGACAGTATCAACAATAGATGGCAAACCATCTGCCCATTATGAACATACAGTAGCTGTAAAAAGAGGTGCGGCAGATATTCTTTCTACATTTTCGTATGTTGATAATGTTTTGAAAGAAAAAAAATAATAATTAGAAATATTTTATTAATTTTGCGTCCCGATTTAGGGGCGGATAATCAAGTAATATTCAGTAAAATATGGCAAAACAATCTTCGATTGAACAAGATGGTACAATTCGGGAAGCGTTATCAAACGCAATGTTCAGGGTTGAGCTTGAAAATGGTCACGAGATTATAGCGCATATATCAGGTAAAATGCGGATGCATTACATCAAGATATTACCTGGCGACAGAGTAAAATTGGAAATGAGCCCTTATGATTTATCAAAAGGCAGAATAACATATAGATATAAATAATAAAAGAGATGAAAGTTAGAGCATCCATTAAAAAACGCAGTGTTGATTGTAAGATCATTCGCCGTCACGGGAAACTTTATGTTATAAACAAGAAGAACCCTAAGTTCAAACAGCGTCAAGGATAGTTAGAGGTATTGTAATGATCCGTACAACGGTAGCCGCCGTTCGGTCTTACTTAAAAACAAAAAACAAATATGGCAAGGATATCAGGTATTGATTTACCAAAAAATAAAAGAGGAGAGATAGGGTTAACCTATATCTACGGAATAGGCCGCTCAAAATCGCAGGAAATTTTGACTAAAGCCGGTATTGACTTTAACACTAAAGTACAAGACTGGAATGATGATCAGTTAGCTTTGATTCGTGGTATTATTAACGATGAAATTAAGGTTGAAGGTGCTCTTCGTTCAGAAGTGCAATTAAACATTAAACGTTTAATGGATATAGGTTGCTATCGTGGTACCCGTCATCGTAAAGGTTTACCTCTGCGTGGTCAACGTACTAAAAACAACTCACGTACCCGTAAAGGAAAACGTAAAACAGTTGCTAACAAAAAGAAAGCTACTAAGTAATAGTTGATTAGTGATTGGAGATTAGTTGAATGACTAATCAATTTGAAAATCATTAGGAATAAATAAATTAAAAAGATTAGTGGGTCCGAATTATTCTATAATTCAGCAATTCATTAAATCAATAATTAAAAAATAAAAATGGCTAAAAGTAAAAAAGTTACCAAAAAGCGTGTTGTAATTGTTGAAGCTGTAGGCGAGGCACACATCAACGCAACTTTTAACAATATCATTATCACCCTTACCAACAAAAGCGGACAAGCTGTATCATGGTCATCTGCCGGTAAAATGGGTTTTAAAGGTTCTAAAAAGAACACACCTTATGCTGCCGGTCAGGCTGCTTCCGATTGCGGTAAAGCTGCTTATGATTTGGGTCTGCGTAAAGTAGAAGTATTTGTAAAAGGCCCGGGTTCTGGTCGTGAGTCGGCTATCCGTACTTTACAAACTACAGGTATTGAAGTAACTACTATAAAGGATATTACCCCGCTTCCGCACAACGGTTGTCGTCATTCAAAAAGAAGAAGAGTTTAATTAACAGATTTTTAAAGCTAAGATTCAGCAGCTACAGGCTGCATGATACTTTAAAACAAACAAAACAATGGCAAGATATACAGGCCCCAAATCAAAAATTGCGCGTAGGTTCCGCGAACCGATCTTCGGTCCGGATAAAGCGTTAGAAAGAAAAAACTATCCACCCGGA
This sequence comes from Mucilaginibacter sp., assembly GCF_028287845.1. GTDB lineage: Bacteria > Bacteroidota > Bacteroidia > Sphingobacteriales > Sphingobacteriaceae > Mucilaginibacter. The sequence goes on along the minus strand of NZ_JAQBOW010000040.1, from coordinate 151 downwards.
ATGCATGGTGCTTCTAAAAGAAGGGGAAAGCAATCTGAGTACGCGGTACAGTTAATGGAGAAACAAAAAGTTAAATACACTTATGGTGTATTAGAGCGTCAGTTCGAAAACTTGTTTCACCGTGCTTCTGCTAAAGAAGGCATCACCGGCG
>NZ_JAQBOW010000010.1 GCF_028287845.1 Mucilaginibacter sp. | reverse complement strand
ATGTACTTACGGGTATTGGAGCCAGCAGCACAAGGCCGTCTGTAAGATTTTCTTTTTCTAAGTATAATACTAAAAAAGAGATAGATTTTGTAGTAAATAAAGTACGCGAGCTGTTTCCGGTAAACGCGTAAAAATCCAACCCTTATAATTCATCGCGAGGCAAAGTAATAGCGAATTTACTTAAGTGCTTAGCTTATTTGCCATTGCGCACCATCGTCGCAAATACATATTTTTATTATTAATTTAATTTCTTACTTGGAAAAAACTGGCACGTTTATGGCTGTTAATTAATTAACAATTAATAATAAAACTATGGAACCGAATAAACAAAACCCTCAAAAGGGTAATAGACCAGACGAAACCCCTGAAAGGCGCCAGTCAGAACAGGAAGGTTCAGGATACACTCCACAAAGAGAGCAACAACAACATACTAAGGGTAATGATACTTCGTACAGCGAACAAAATGATGTCACCCCGCCAAATCAAAAAGAATTCCCTGCTGAAGGACCTGCAAAAGCTGATTTTGAGAGCCGTCCGCAAGGACGAAGAACCGGCCGCATGGTAGGGCATGAGCCGGGTACTGAAAGCTTGTAAGACTAAAAAATAGTCATTCAAAAAAGGTTATCCCTGATAATCTTTTTTACTTAAAAACCAAGATATGAAAACCAATAATCAAAATTCCGGAAGCGGTAATCGACAAAAGGAAAACAGGAAACAATCACAGGTAAATCAACCTCAAAAGGATAAAAATGCTTCAAATAAAAAAGCTGTTTATATAAAAGATATGCCTCCAATTGACGGCGCAAGGCCGGGAGTAATATAATTGCTGAAAATATTTATTAAAAACAAACGGGGTTATACATTTTGTATAACCCCGTTTGTTTTTAAGTATAGCTATCTATTCCTACTGGAATATTAGTTTTTTAACATCTTTAAAAATGCCGCCAGTTCTTCTTTCATTTCGCGGCGATCGACAATAAAATCAAGAAAACCATGTTCCTGCACAAACTCTGCAGTTTGGAATCCCTTTGGAAGGTCTTTTTTAATGGTCTCTTTAATTACCCTTGGTCCGGCAAAACCTATTAACGCGCCCGGTTCGGCAATATTAATATCGCCCAGCATAGCATATGATGCAGTTACACCGCCTGTTGTAGGGTCGGTTAACAACGATATATAAGGCACTTTGGCTTGTGATAATAAGGCCAGTTTAGCTGATGTTTTAGCCATTTGCATTAAAGAGAATGCTGCTTCCATCATCCGCGCACCACCTGATTTGGATATCATCAGGAAAGGAACTTGATGCTCGATACAATAATCAATAGAACGGGCTATCTTTTCGCCTACTACTGATCCCATTGATCCGCCAATGAAGTTAAAATCCATGCAGGCAATAACTATATCCTGCCCGTTAATTTGTCCTGCCGCGGCACGTATAGCATCTTTTAGACCTGTTTTAAACTGAGTTTCAGTTAACCTTTCAGTATATTTTTTAGTATCTGTAAAATTCAGTGGATCGCCTGATACAAGGTCAGGAAATAATTCAGTAAACTCATTATTATCAAACAGAACAGAAAAGTATTCTTTTGATCCGATGCGTAAATGGAAACCGCAATAATGACAAACGTATTGATTTTCAACCTGCTCAGTATAGTGAAGGGGTTTCTTACATTGAGGGCATTTGTTCCAGATCCCATCAGGGGTTTCTTTCTTCTCCTCAGTAGTCGTAATTATCCCTTTTAACTCTCGTTTAAACCATGCCATATCTATGTCTAGCTCTTTCAATTAATGCAAAGAAACGAAATATTTTCTTAGAATATGAGATTTGAGACAATAGATTTGAGATAGATTTTATAGAATTGTATTAAAAACTCACATCACATATCTAAAATCTCACATCTAAATTATAACTTCGGCGCACAAAACAATGGTAATGGATTTAAAAAATTATAAAGGAGTTTTGCACGGCGATCAGGTGCAAGAACTATTTGAGGCAGCTAAAAAGCACCAGTTTGCTTTACCTGCTGTAAATGTAATAGGTACCAACACAATTAACGCTGTAATGGAAACCGCAAAGGCAGTAAACTCGCCGGTAATTATACAGCTGTCGCATGGCGGCGCGCAGTTTTATGCGGGCAAATCATTAGATAACTCTAAGTTACAGGCTTGTATTCTGGGTGGTGTATCTGCTGCACGGCATGTGCATTTATTGGCAGAGCATTATGGTGTTGCTGTAATTTTACATACAGACCATGCTGCTAAAAAGTTATTACCATGGATAGATGGTTTATTAGATTATGGCGAAAAGTTTTTTGCTGAAACAGGCAAACCGCTGTTCTCATCGCACATGTTGGACCTGTCTGAAGAATCAATCGAAGAAAATATTGAAATATCTGCCAAATACCTGGCACGTATGGCCAAAATGGGTATGACACTTGAAATAGAATTAGGTGTTACCGGCGGCGAAGAAGATGGCGTTGACAATTCTGATGTAGACAGCTCACGTTTATATACTCAGCCGGAAGATGTGGCTTATTCTTACGAGAATTTATTAAAAGTTAGCCCGCGCTTTACTGTGGCTGCTGCTTTTGGTAATGTGCACGGTGTTTACAAACCGGGCAATGTAAAATTACAGCCGGTTATACTGCATAACTCACAAGAGTATGTGAAAAAGAAGTTTAATTTAACCGATGAAAAGCCTATCAATTTTGTGTTTCATGGTGGTTCCGGTTCGAGCCAGGAAGAGATTCGTGAGGCGATTGGTTATGGAGCCATTAAAATGAATATTGATACGGATATGCAATGGGCATACTGGGAAGGTATAAAAGATTACTACCAATCAAAAGAAGCTTACCTGCAAGATCAAATAGGCAACCCGGAAGGCGCAGACTCTCCAAACAAAAAATATTACGATCCGCGTGTATGGTTACGCAAAGGCGAGGAGAACTTTGTAAAGCGTTTAACCACCGCTTTTGAAGATTTGAATTGCATTAACGCAACTGATAAATTGTAGGTTTAATATAACCCAAAATAGAAAAAGCGCCGATTTGAAACATCGGCGCTTTTTTTATGTCCAAAGTTGAAGAAAGATAAAATTTGCAAATACGAAATTTATCGTACATCTTTATCCTCCCTAATCTAAATACTTATTATGAAAAAAATATTCCTCTTCATGTTGCTTTATGTGCCGTTCATGGTATGGGCACAAACTGATAAAGTATATCTTATTAAAACCGGTAGACTATTTGACAGCGAAGTTGCCCAGTTTAAAACAGGTTTAGACATTATAGTGAAAAATGGCCGTATTGATGATGTTAAAGCCGATAAGGATATTCCTACGGCCGAAAGAGAGAAGTATACGTTAATTGATCTGTCTGCATTCACCATTTTACCGGGGCTAATCGATGTTCATACACACCTGCTCTATAAAGAAGAGCTGTTGCCAAATAGAGATTTTTCATCCGAGTCGCTTGTTAAAAGGCTGACCATGGAGGGCGACGCTTACCGTGCGATATATGGAGCGGTAAGAGCGAAAGCTTATTTAGAAGCCGGCATAACCTCTGTTCAGGATCTGGGCAATTCGGGCAAGTTTGCCGATATTGCTTTAAGGAAAGCGATCAATGAAAATTTAGTACCGGGGCCACGTATGAGTTGTGCAGGGCAGGGGTTGGCAAGCGAGGGCGGGCAGTTGCCGGGTTTAATATATGAGCATCGTGATATTGCGAATGATGAGTATCGTATTGTTTCGGGTGTTGATGATGCCAGGCAGGCCGTGCGCGAAAATATTACTCAGGGCGCCAATGTAATTAAAATCTACAGTAATAACACGCCAAACAAAACCGCGTTGTCTGTTGAAGAAATGAGTGCTATTGTAAAAGAGGCGCATCGCTATGGTGTTCGTGTTACTGCGCATGCTACAGATGATCATGCAGTTTATAACGCAGTGATTTCCGGCGTTGATGGTATAGAGCATGGTTATGAAATAGCCGATTCTACATTGATGCTTATGGCTAAAAAGAAGGTTATTTTAGTACCGACAGATTTAGACAAGGTTACCTTTACCAATTACCTGAAAATTGCAGCCCCGAATGTTAAAGATGTTGATGCTCAAATAACTAAATATCAAAAATCACCAACCGACAGGCTTCAGCGGGCTATAAAATTTGGTGTAACCATAGCTTACGGATCAGACGATTACATCGACATGAAAATGCCTTTAGCCGAACCATCAAAACGTATTTTAATAGCTTATCATGAAGAAGGAGTTGCTATACCCCAGGTACTACAGTTTGCTACGTTAAACTCGGCCAGGCAAATAAACCACAGTGCTTTACTGGGCGTCATAAAAAAGAGCTACCTGGCAGATATAATAGCCGTTGATAACAGTATTGATAAAGACATTAACGCAATTTTAAATGTGCGCTTTGTAATGAAAGGCGGCGTAATTTATGTGAATAAGCAATAAGTATATTTACAACCGCAGTTTAAGAGCGCCAATGCAAAACATTGGCGCTTTTTTTTAGTTATAAAAGGCATAATTAATAAGTTATGATGACTATGGCTAAAAAGAAAAACTTTTTCGAACAATTCTCAAATTGGGCTACTATTGCTACCGGAAGCTCGGCCGCATTTTTTACCGCGATAAGCATTATTGTAGTATGGGGTATTACCGGGCCGATATTTAAGTATTCTGATACCTGGCAGTTAATTATCAATACAGGTACAACTATAGTTACTTTTTTGATGGTTTTTCTGATTCAAAAATCGCAAAATAAAGACTCGAAAGCCATTCATTTAAAGCTGAATGAATTATTAGCCTCGCATCAGGGTGCCAGTAACCGGATGGTTGATATTGAGGATATTACTGAAGAAGAGCTTGATCAATTGCATAAGTTTTATGTGCAATTATCAGACCTGGCCGAACAGGAGGATGATTTAACTTGTACCCATTCTATTGATGCTGCGACAGAAAATCATAAATTTAAACTTTCAAACTTAAAAACCAAAAAGCATTATATCGATGCCCGAAACAAGAAAGATTCAAGTAAGCAAAGTAAGTGACCCGGCAAACCTTGAAAAAGTATTTGCCATAAGAAGAGAAGTATTTGTTGGCGAACAAAATTGCCCGCCCGAGTTGGAGTGGGAGCATGAAGATGAATCTACGCATTTTTTAGCAACGGTTGATGGTATCCCTGCAGGTGCATCGCGCTGGCGCAAAACAGCTAATGGCTATAAATTAGAGCGTTTTGCTGTATTAAAGCAATTTAGGGGACTAGGAGTTGCTCAAAAATTAGTAAATACTGTTTTGGATGATCTGCCTGCCGATGCAGTATATATATACCTGAATGCCCAGCTATTGGCAATAGGTCTTTATGAAAAATTTGGATTTGTGAAAGAGGGCCCGCAGTTTGAAGAAGCGGGAATACAGCATTTTAAAATGGTGAAGAGATAATGTTAAATTTTTATGCGCATCATTGCAACTACGGTGTATTAAATTAACCAAACACCCTTACCGAATAATCCAGCGCATCCTGTAATTTATCGTAATTAAGCTCTTGCAGCACATTTTGTGATTTAAGATAGCCAATCAGGTTTTCAGTAGCGATATTGCCTGTTAGGTCATCTTTAGCCATTGGGCAGCCGCCGTAGCCTTTTAACGCACTGTCAAAACGTTTGCAGCCACTTTGGTAAGCAGCTTCCACCTTTTCATACCAGGTATCTGGCGTACTGTGCAGGTGTACACCAAATTCTGTTTTCGGGAATTCGGCACATAGCTGCGGGTATATGCTTTTTATTTGGTCAGGGGTAGCAACGCCTATGGTATCAGATAAGGCAATGATGTTGATGCCTTCGTTAACCAGTTTTTCTGTCCATTGATGTATGATCTCTGTATTCCATTCCTCCCCGTAAGGGTTACCAAAACCCATAGACAGGTAAACCAGTAACTCTTTATTTTTGACATTGCATAAGCCTTTAATCTTTTTCACCGTATCAAAGGCGTCATTTATGGTTGAGTTTGCGTTACGCAGCTGGAATGTTTCGGATATGGAAAAAGGGTAACCCAAATAGGTTATTTCATTATGCATGGCAGCTTCTTCGGCGCCACGGTAATTGGCTATAATGGCTAATAATTTTGACAGGGTAGTACTCAAATCAAGCTGTGCCAATACCTGTGCGGTATCCTGCATTTGAGGTATGGCCCTGGGGGATACAAAACTGCCAAAATCAATGGTATCAAAGCCAACCTGCAATAACAAGTTGATATAATCAGCTTTAATAGCGGTGGGTACAAAATTTGGTAAACCTTGCATCGCGTCGCGCGGACATTCGGTGAGTTTTATTGCTGCTGACATTGCTTTATAAAATCAAAATGCGTTTCGTAGCTTTAATTCAAACATACATAATCAATATGATAAAGCAAGGAGACTCCGCAGGTGTTACCCTTTTTATTATCAGTTAATTAGTCTGCTTTTGCCACCTGTTTGTGTTTTTTTGGTAGCTCTTCGCGGTTAAACCTCCGGATGATTAGTCTGCTTCCTCCGTTATAAGTAAGATAGCTCCCTATCCAGTTAACAAATACAATTACCTTATTCCTGAAACCTAACAGCGATATCAAATGTACAAACATCCATATCAGCCATGCAAAAAATCCCTGGAACTTTATCTTACCCAGATCGGCAATGGCTTTGTTACGGCCTATGGTAGCTAATGATCCTTTATCATTGTACTTAAATTGCACAGTAGGTTCGCCTTTAATTAAGTGCATTATATTTTTACCGGCCAATTGTCCTTGCTGTATAGCTACCTGTGCTACACCGGGATGCCCTTTAGGGTTGTCATCAGTTATCATAGCAGCCACATCGCCAATAGCAAATACGTTTGACGATCCTACTATACGGCTTATGCTATCAACCTTTATGCGATTGCCGCGCTCTATGATGTCTTTATTGATGCCTGAAGGTACAACACCCATAACCCCGGCGCTCCATATCACATTTTTAGTTTTAATGATTTTGCCGCCTTCAAATTTTATTTCCTCGCCATTATAACTTTCAACCTTTACATTTAATAAAACCTCTACGCCCATATCGGTTAAAAAAGCCTTAGCTGCTGCCGATCCCTGGTCTGAAAATGGGCCAAGCACCTTTGGTAAAAAATCTACCAGGTAAACCTTCATATCCTCTTTTTTCAGATCAGGATAATCGCGGGTTAGTATATGATTGCGCAATTCGGCCAATGCGCCTGCAAGCTCAACACCGGTGGGGCCGGCACCAACCAGCACAAAGGTTAGCAGCGGTTCTTTTTCTTCTTTAGTGGCCTTTAATGAGGCCTCTTCAAGGTTTTGCAGGATAAGGTACCGTAAGTTCAACGCCTCGGGTATTGATTTCATGGGCATTGCATAATGCTCTATCTCTTTGCTACCAAAAAAGTTGGTGGTCGATCCGGTTGCTATTACCAAATAGTCGTAGGGGATTTCGCCCAGGTCAGTGGCGATTGTATTTTTTTCAAGATCAACGCCCGATACTTCGGCTATACGAAACCGAAAGTTTTTTTGCCCGCTGAAATTTTTTCTCAAAGAGAAAGCTATAGATTCTGATTCTAAACTCCCTGTAGCAACCTGGTACAGCAGGGGCTGAAAAGTGTGGTAGTTATGCTTATCAAGCATTAAAACATCAACAGGCTTATCTGCCAGCTGATTGGCAACCTCAAGGCCGCCAAAACCGCCGCCTATAATTACTACCAGGGGGAATTTTGATTTTTCAGTTGAATTCATAATACCAGCGTTTTTTATAACAAATATAATATGTTGAATAATTAAGTCGTTCAATTAAGTAGGGGATGTTTTATCATCAACTGGCAGAAATACAAAAATCATTCCTCAAAAGGCAAATGACAATAAGGCATAAACTTTAATAAAGTAACCTGTATTATTTTCAATAAGTGACCTGTATCATTTATATCGGGCTTTAATAGCAATAGCTTTGTAGTCATAAATTAATAACCTATTTACTATTTAAAAGAATATGATATGGAAAATTTAGTTTCAGACAAGGCAGCATTGCAAACCGATGTGCCATCCGGTATTAATTCAATTAATAATGCAACCATGAAAGCCCTGGTTTACCACGGTCCCGGAAAAAAATCATGGGAAGACAAACCAAAACCAACAATAACGAAATCAACAGACGCGATTGTAAAAATCCTGAAAACCACAATATGCGGAACGGACCTGCATATTATGAAAGGGGATGTTCCGACGATTACCGACGGAAGAATAATTGGCCACGAAGGTGTTGGTGTAATAGAAGAGGTTGGAAACGCTGTAAGTAATTTCAAAACAGGCGATCACGTTATTATATCATGTATCACGTCATGCGGTAAATGCGAGTATTGCAAAAAAGGAATGTATTCGCATTGTGTAGACGGTGGATGGATATTAGGTAATACAATTGACGGTACTCAGGCAGAATTTGTTAGAATACCTTATGCCGACAACAGCCTTTATCATATACCTGCAGGGGCAGACGAAGAAGCACTGGTTATGTTGAGTG
>NZ_JAQBOW010000003.1 GCF_028287845.1 Mucilaginibacter sp. | reverse complement strand
GAAAAAGCCGTTAGTAAATTTGCTGCCTGATTGTATTGCTATAACTAATAAACGTATATTATTTTTCACGCCCGCCAATCTGGGCCTGTCTATAAAATTTGTTGATTTTGTGTGGAAAGATGTTGTTGACGTATATACCAAAGAAGAAATTATAGGTGCTATTTTTAGTGTAAAAACCACCAATGGCGCCGAAATGGGTGTAGATTACCTGCCTAAGGTACAGGCCCGTAAACTTTACCAGTACGCGCAAGAACGTAAGGAAGCCGAACGCGAAGCACGCCGTTTACGCGATCTGGAGGAAAAACGTGCAGAATCAGGCTCGGTACAATTTGAAAGCCCATCACAGCCGGTGGCAGCGGCATTTCATGCTGAAGTGCCTATTCAACAACCCGAGCCACAGCCCGAGCCTGTTATCCATGAAGAGCCAAAAGCTGATGTATTAACAGAAAAACTTAAAAAACTAAGGACGCTTTTTGATAACGGATTAATATCGCAGGAAGAATATAACAACAAGAAGTTAGAATTGCTTAGCGAATTGTAGAACTTAAATCAGCCGTTCATCAAAACTGAACGGCTTTTTTATTACTACTTTAACCGAAGTGGCCAGGTTATGCAAAGGATTCATAAGATAATTATACTCCTCATTTACCAAAGCCGAGGGCACTTTTAAAAGCAGTTTATTATTTTGCCGCAAAAAATTATTTCCAATTTGCTTTAAAATATTTTGCTCGGGATATTCATGCCAATTTGGAGGTAATTCATTGATGTCGACTTCACTAATACTATCAGGCGTTTCCACAGTGACCATATAATAATCATCCGGTATATTAGTTGGACTTAAATGCGCCAGAGCTTCCAGCACGGCTAATGACCTTGACGATGCCAGGTAAACCATAGGTTTACCTTCGCTGTTCCACCTGCCGCCGTACAACCTGGCACCATTACCGCTCAAATCATCGGCATAAACACTTCTAATTAAACGATAAAGTACCATCAGGCAAAAATACCATGCTCAATACGGCCAAGTTCTTTAAAAACCATATCAAAACCGATAGAAGTATCTAAAAGAGAAACAGGCGTATCGCCCCTAAAAACATGAACAGGGGTTTTCATCCATGCTTTAAACTTATCCATCGAGCCAAAAACCTCCTCGCCGCGGGTATACAGGCGGGCAAGTTCAACGGCTTTCTCGGCGTACTCAGTTTTAATAATAGCATCGTCATCATAACGCTGCAAGGTGCGCTCAGAAATGTGCATGATATTTGAAAACTCTTGAAGAGTAAGTGAAATTTTTTTGGCCAAACCCATTAAAACACGTTTAGAAAAACCTTGGCGTGTTGATTTTAAAATATCAAAATCGCTCATGAGGTTAAATTGACGAGCAGTGCTGCTTAATAAATTGCTAAACAGGTTATCAGTAACTTGTAAGCCATAAGCAAGCATAGGCTCATTTACTTCACTTTGGTGTGTAGCTGCATCATACTTTTTCATATTTTCAGACATTTATCCAAAAATAATAACTTTTTGTCGTAAAGTCAAATTATTCAGCAATTATTAAAAAATAATTCTTCTTGCCTTTTTGGGCTACAAAAAACTTGCCGCCAATTAATATGTCATTTTTATAAATCGCTTCTGGCGATTCTATTTTCGCTTTGTTAATAGCAACACCACCCCCTTGTATCATTTTCTTAGCCTCGCCTTTTGATGCGAATACTGCTGTACTTGACGCTAACAGGTCGGTTGCGGTAATGCCTTCTTGTAAATCACTTAAAGCAATTTTAAAGTTAGGCACCCCCTCAAATAAAGCAATCGCCTCGGCTTCATTCAGTTCACTTAAAAACTCAATACCTGTATTGCCAAATAAAAACTCTGATGATTTAATAGCCTTTTCGTATTCGGCTTCGCCGTGTACCCGTATAGTAATGTCTTTTGCCAGGGCCTTTTGCAATACACGCAAATGCGGCGCTGCATCCTGCTCTGTTTCTAAAGCTTTAATAGTAACCTCATCAAACAAGGTAAATATGCGAATGTACGTTTTAGCATCACTATCACTGGTATTTAGCCAAAACTGGTAAAATTTATATGGCGATGTTTTCTCCGGATCAAGCCAAATATTACCGCCCTCGGTTTTACCAAATTTAGAGCCGTCGGATTTTTTTATCAGCTGAGTAGTTAGAGCAAACGCTTCGCCACCGCCTTTACGGCGTACTAGTTCGGTACCGGTAACAATATTTCCCCATTGGTCAGACCCGCCCATTTGCAGCACACAGTTCTTATGTTTCCACAAGTAGTAAAAATCATACCCTTGTACTAGTTGATAAGTAAATTCTGTGAATGACATGCCGGTTTCGCCCTCAAGCCTCTTCTTTACAGAATCTTTGGCCATCATATAATTAACGGTAATGTGCTTGCCAACCTCGCGGATAAAGTCAAGAAAGGTAAAATCCTTAAACCAATCAAAGTTATTTACCATTTCGGCACTATTGGTTCCGCTTTTAAAATCAAGAAATTTTTCAAGCTGCCCTTTTATTCCTGCCAGGTTTTTCTGCAATATATCTTCCGACAATAAATTACGTTCTGCAGATTTACCTGAAGGATCGCCCACCATACCCGTAGCACCACCAACTAACGCGAATGGCTTATGCCCTGCCCGTTGAAAATGTATCATGGTCATGATCTGCGCCAGGCTGCCCACATGCAGCGAGTCGGCAGTAGGGTCAAAACCAATATACCCGGATGTCATACCTTTATTTAACAGTTCTTCGGTACCGGGCATAATATCATGCAGCATACCCCGCCAACGTAATTCTTCAACAAAGTTCATCTTGTAGTTATCTTTCAAAAAGGCCAAAGATAATAGAATATGTGCTTTTGTTTAAAAAAGAAAATGAATAGCCTGATTTATTAAATCTGAATAAAAAAACCCTTAAAAAATTTATTTACACTTAAATAGCATTAAAAACGGCATATTTTTCTTATTTTTAAGGTGAAGGATTATCTATGAATTTTTTATCTCATTTTTATTTTGATCGGGAGGTAAGCAACTGCTACCTTATATTAGGTACGGTACTGCCCGATCTTTTAAAAAATGCGGATAAAACAATTATACTTCATCCGGAAAAATTGCACCATGAAAACAGCAACGTTAACCATATTGTTGAAGGTTGGAACAGGCATTTAGCTGTCGACCGTTATTTCCATTCCTCTGATTTTTTTTTAACCCATTCCCATCAGCTTAAAAAAATATTGACGCCGCTTATTGAAAGCTCGCCGGTAAAACCTTTCTTTTTAGGCCATATAGCGATTGAGTTGATATTGGATAATCTATTACTCACTACAGGAAAAATAACCGTAAATAATTTTTATAATCATTTACATGGTTGTGATACTTCTATAATAGAAGATTTTTTAACCTCGGCAGGACTTAAAGACACCACTCTTTTTTTTAGATTTTATGAAGGTTTCAAAAGAGATGGTTATTTGCATACCTACTCTGAAACGCCGCAAATTGCCTATGCACTTAAAAGAATTTGCATGCGTGTATGGCAAGACCCGTTTACACAAGAGCATGAAACACGCATGAATGAGGTTTTAACCGCTTATCGCCAACTGTTATTGCCTGATTTTATGACAATCTTTTACGAGATAGACCGTAAACTACTTGCCTGATAAAGTTTTCCTTTGTTCATCTGACACGCTGTACTGTAAGTATTTCTCACAAAAAATACTTACCAATAGGCAAAAAGGCCTACAAATCAGCATTTAAGAATAAATTAAATTTTTTTGAATAAAATTATAGTTCTACCTTTGCAGTCCCAATTAACAAATTGGGAAAAGGAGATAAATTATTTAATGGCAAAAAAACAAGAAGCAGAAAAAGAATTAAAAGCTAAGGAAGCTGAACTGGACACAGTTACAGTAACCGGCG